>JBAWGU010000332.1:0-21800 GCA_049593215.1 Pyrinomonadaceae bacterium | reverse complement strand
TCTTTAATCCAAAATCTTCTTATGTCAATTCTACAAGCTATCATTCTTGGAATCGTTCAAGGTCTCACAGAATTCATTCCCGTTAGCTCAACTGCGCATCTGATTTTTGCGAGCCGCGCGGTGGGCCTCTTTGAAGGCGTCAATCAATCCTTACGCAGTGAGCAGACAACTGCGACGATTGCCGTCATTCAACTCGGCACGCTCATCGCCGTGCTCATCTATTTTGCGCGGGACATCTTCGTGATTACGGCTGCCTTCATACGCGACCATCTGGCGTTGCTGCGCGGCGGGAGAAGCGGCGCGGCGCGTGCTGAAAAAGTTGAGAGCGACAGGCCATTCGGTTTATCGCAGGAGGCGTGGCTCGGTTGGCTTGTCATCATCGGCTCAATTCCAATCGGGACGGTCGGGCTGCTCCTGAAGAAGTTGATCGAAGGGACGCTCACGAAAAATCTGTGGGTGATTGCAACGATGATGATTGTGATTGCGCTGTTGTTGTGGATCGCTGAAATCGTCGGAAAGCAGAAGCGCGGGATGGAGCAGTTGGGTGTGAAGGATGCGATCATCGTTGGCTTCGCTCAGGTGCTGGCGTTGATGCCGGGTTCGAGTCGTTCAGGCTCGACAATTATGGCTGGCCTCTTCGCTGGCGAAAAGAGAGAGACGGCTGCGCGCTTTTCGTTCCTGCTTTCGATTCCGGCGATTGCCGCGAGCGGGCTGCTTGAGCTTAAAAAGGCGGTGCATGTTCTTCCGCAGGGAAGCAATCTTTCACTCTTGATTGCGACACTCGTTTCCGGCATTGTCGGCTACGCTTCGATCTGGTTTCTACTGCGTTACCTGCGCACGCACACGACAGGCGTGTTCATCGGCTATCGCCTGATCGTGGGCGCGCTGCTGCTGGTGTTGCTCTTTGGCGGCTATATCAAACCTCTCGCTGAAACGGCAGCGAAATTTGAGAATGGAAATGTAGCTATCGCGCAGTCTGCAAGGGTCTGCTACTAGATCTATACAATCTTGAACGCAACGAGCATTAGCCTCACCGCAGAGACGCAGAGACGGCGCAGAGTTTACACAGAGATGTTGAGGGCCGTTCAATCCTCTGTGCTAACTCTGCGAAGACTCTGCGTCTCTGCGGTGAATCGCCTTTTACTTCACTTTCAAGAATGAATAGACCCTCCTGTTGACGCGCCGCACTAACAATAATCCGCAAGATTCGGTAAACTACTTGTTGCCCTTCCTCCCCCGGGCGAGCTTAGTGGCTCGTCTGATTTAGAACTGAAAGGGCGGATAAGTTTTATGAGTGATGATTTGAAGAGCGAGGCAGTGCGCGACTCGCAGCGTCCCAGAAGCCCGCGTGTGCCTGTTGATTTTGCCATTCAGGTTGAAGGTAAAACTTCCAATGGCGAGCCGTTTCAAGTGCAGGCGATAGCCGTCAAGGTCAGTCGCGGCGGCGCAACGATTAAGACCGACGCAGCCGTAGAGGTCGGCGAGATTGTGAAAGTCACGCCTCCGTTCGGGCGCACGCTCGAAGCGGAAGTCAACGGCGTCTGGGTGGACGAGACGGACGGCGCGCAACGCATAGGGGTTAAGCTGCTGGATGCGAACGGGTGGTTTGCTGAGTAAAGATAACGTTTGATGATGAGCGCAAAACGCTGGATTGTGCGTGAGGCGAACGCTGGCAGCAGGGCCGATGCGCTCGCACGCGCTCTCGGAGTCTCTCAGATCGTCGCGCAACTTCTCATCACGCGCGGTTTCACGGACGAGCAGGAGGCGCGAAAATTCCTGCGCCCCTCACACGATCAGCTACACGATCCATACTTGATGCTCGGAATGCGCGAGGCCGTCGCGCGCCTGCTCGGTGCGATTGAAGCGGGCGAGAAGATTCTCGTCTATGGCGACTACGATGTTGATGGGACCACGGGCACAGTGGTCCTGCGCAAAGCTCTCAACATGCTCGGCGCGCGAACCGGATTTCACGTTCCGCATCGCTTCACGGAAGGCTACGGCATTCAGCAGGCGGCTTTAGAAAAAGCGGTTGCCGATGGATATACACTCGTCGTCAGCGTTGATTGCGGCATACGCGCGCATGAGCCTTTGCACTGGGCCAGAGCGAACGGCCTCGATGTGATTGTCACGGATCACCACTTGCCGGACGAAGGCGAGGGTGCGCCGCCCGCGCTCGTCGTGCTCAATCCGAATCAGGCGGGTTGCAACTATCCTGACAAAAATCTCGCGGGCGTCGGCGTCGCTTTCAAACTCGCTCATGCGCTCTTGCGTGAACGCGGGCGCGAATCTATCATCAGCGGCTTTCTCAAGATGGTTGCCATCGGCACGGTCGCAGATGTCGCGCAACTGACGGGTGAGAATCGCACCATCGTCGCGCTCGGCTTAAGCGATCTTGCGCGTGCGACCAATCCGGGCCTGCGCGCTCTGATGGAAGTCGCTGGCTGCGGCAACGGGAGCGGGATGACTGCTTACGATGTGGGCTTTCGACTTGGACCAAGAATCAATGCTGCCGGAAGAATGGATGCGGCGCGCGCCGTCGTAGAGTTGTTTGAAGCGACGGAGATGGAAGAGGCGCGTCGTCTGGCAGAGCATCTGGACGCGCGCAATCGTGAACGACAGGTAGTTCAACAGGAAATTTTCAAGTGCGCGATTAATGCTCTGGCGACGGATACGAACGCCGCCGCATCAACGCATGTTGCCGTGATTGCCGGAGACGGCTGGCACAGGGGCGTGATTGGCATTGCCGCCTCAAAGATTGCCGAGCGCATCAATCGTCCCTGCATCGTCATCTCGATTGAGGACGGAGTGGGCCACGGCTCCGCGCGCAGCATCGAAGCCTATCATCTGCTCAACGGCCTGACAGAATGCGCTGACCTCTTTGAAAAGTTTGGCGGGCACTCGCACGCTGCTGGCCTCGCCATCAAAGCTGAGAATATTGCTGAGCTGCGTCGTCGTCTTAATCAACACGCGTCTTCGTTCCTGAGTGATGAAGACCTTGTGCCCGCGCTCACGGTTGACATGGAGTTGCCTGTGCAATCCGTCACGCTTGCGCTGGCAGAAGAGCTGCGCGCCCTTGAGCCGTTCGGCGCAGGCAATCCGCGACCCGTATTCTCGACGCGTAACCTGCGCCTCGTGGCAGAGCCGCGCGTGATGAAAGAGCGTCATCTCAAACTGCGCTTAGCAGGAGAAGACCATCGCCCGCTCGAAGCTGTCTGGTGGGGCGGCGTTGAAGAACTCGACGGGCGAACGCTCCGTACAGGCACGCGCATCGAACTGGCCTACACGCTTGAGCCTAATACATGGCAAGGCGTCACGCGTTTGCAGTTGGTTGTAAAGGATATGAAGGAAGGTGATAGGTGATAGGTGATGGGTGATAAGAAAAAGCCGTGAATCGTGAATTGTCAATCGTGATAAGAGAAAAGCTCTTTCTATTGATGATTCACGATTGACGATTTACGTTCTTCCTATCACCTATCACCCATCACCTATCACCGCTTTTCCAGATGCAAGAGGTAAGTAGAAGAAGAAGAGCGATAGCGATTGGGTTGCGTGCGCATCTGCCTTTGGTGGTGCGTGTGCTGGCTCTGGCTGTGCTGGTGGCGGGTGTGGTCTTTGTTTCCGTCTCTTATTACAAGCGACGAAACAATAAACCATTCATCATGTTTGGCGGCAAGCCGGAGCTGTCCAGAGAAGTGACGGGCATCGTCGAAGGCTACGAGCAGCAGATTATGAAAGACAATCGTCTTTATCTTCTGCTCAGGGCCGCGAGAGATGTTACTTACTCGGACGGGCATCACGAGTTGGAAGTCGTTCACCTTGAGGTCTATCAAAAAGATAATCCGAAGCCTGAGCAGATAGACGCGCAGCGCGCCATCTACGATCAGAAGAACGGCATCATCTCTTTCACAGGCGACGTAAGGATTGAGACGCACGATGCTCTTAAAGTCCAGACTGATGCGATTGTTTACAATCAGAACAGCCGCGTCGGAGAGACCGCCTCGCTTGTCAATTTCACGCGCGAGAACGTGACGGGCCACTCGACGGGCGCGCTGGTTGATTCCGCGAACAAGCGGCTTGAATTGCGCAACGATGTTGAGATTACCGTCACGCCTGAAGCGCAGAAAAACTCTCCGCCCAAAGCGGGCGCTCGCTCTCAGCCTGTCACGATTCACGCGGCACATGCTGTCTTTGAGCAGGCCAACCTGTTTCTCACTTTCACAGGGGGCGCGACCGCAGAGCAGGGCAAAGATTTAATGAGCGGCGATACGCTCAATGCGAAATTGAATGAGCAGAAGAAAGTCCAGAAGATTGAATCGCGCGGCAACGCTTATCTGCGCTCGATGAATGAAGGCCGCGCTGCCGAAGTTCATTCCGTTGATATGGACTTTAATTTTGACGGCGAGCAAAAAATTCAATCGGCAAAGGCCGACCGTGACATTCGCGCGCAAACTCTCAATGCAGATTCCGAGATGCAACTGACCGGAGCGCAGAGCCTTGATGTGGATTTTCTGAGACAGGGGCCGGAGAGTCTCTTGAAAGAGATGCGGGCGCACGGGCGTTCCGTCGTCACACTCGCCGCGCCGAAATCAAAAGCCAGCGACCCGCGCGCCGCAAATAAACGTCTCACTGCGGACGATGTAAAACTCGTCTGGCATACGACGGGCCGCGATCTTGAACGCGCGGAGGCCGTCGGAAACGCGGAGCTATTCGTAGAGCCTGTGCAGAAGAATGCGAACGCGGACACGAAGACATTGATCGCGCCGCGTTTCGATTGCGACTTTTACGAGGCCGGAAACCTTGCCAAAAATTTTGTCGCAACGGGCGGAGCGCGTGCCGTCATAGAGCCTGTGCAGCCCACTGAGAGCCGTTCGACGCGGACGCTCACTTCGCAAACGATGACTGCCGTTTTTGCGCGCGAGACGCAGGACGTTGACAAGTTTGATGCGGCGGGCGATGCGAAGTTTAATGAACAGGACCGTAATGCTGTCGCTGCTAATCTTTCTTACACGGCGTCGGATGAGACAGTTCGCCTGCGTGGCGGCGAGCCTACTGTCTGGGATTCGCGCGCGCGCACAAAGGCGGCAGAGATTGATTCAGATACGCGCCACGAAATCTCTTACAGTCGCGGCAAAACGCAGACAACCTACTACAGTCAGGAGCAGACAAACGGCGCGACGCCTTTTCAGAAAGTTAAAAGCCCCGTTTACATCGTCGCGGACCGCTCGGAGTTTCAACACACGACTGGCGTGGGCGTTTACACGGGCAACGCGCGCGCGTGGCAGGATGATAATTTTGTTCGCGGCGACAAGATCACGCTCTACCGCGACACGAAGCGTATGGAGACGGACGGCCATGTGCAGAGCGCGCTCTATCAGGCGAAACAAAAATCGCAGAAAGGCGCGAGCGAGACTGTGCCCGTCTTTGCCACAGCAGATCACATGTGGTACTCAGACCCCGACCGCCTGATTCATTACGAAGGCAATGTTGATGTCAAGCAGGGCACAGATCGCATACAGAGCAGCGTCGCAGACGTTTACATGCTCAAGGATAAGAATGAAGTCGAACGAAGTGTCGCGCAACGCGATGTCTTATTGACGCAGCCCGGAAAAAAAGGCACAGGCAACTGGGCGCAGTACACTGCTGCCGACGAGACGGTTGTGTTGACAGGCAGCCCCGCTCACGTCGAAGACGTTGAAGAGGGAAGCACGGAGGGCGCGCGTTTGACAGTCTATCTACGCGAGAACAGAGTTACAGCGGACGGGCCGAAAGAGCAGAACTCAACGGGCCGCGTCCATTCGATTCATAAGGTGAAGAAACAGTGATGGGACCAGTTTTCGGTTCTCAGTTTTCAGCAAGACACAAACTGGTTTTTACTGAAAACTGAAAACCGAAAACTGAAAACTCATTTAATTCGATGACAGAAGAATTGCTGGTTGCAGAAAAGAAGGTTGCTGGCGATGCGAAAGAGAGCGCGCCGCGCTCCTCCGTTGGCGTGCCGACGGAGACTGCTTTAGCGGCTGCTCATCTGCAAAAAACTTACGGCAGGCGGCGCGTGGTTGATAATGTCAGCCTGCACGTTGAGCGCGGCGAGGTGGTCGGGTTGCTCGGCGCAAACGGCGCGGGCAAGACGACGACCTTCTACATGATGATCGGTCTTGAGCGCGCTGATCGCGGAACGATTACGCTCGCCGGGCGCGACGTGACGAGGCTCCCGATGTACCTGCGCGCGCGCTTAGGTCTCGGCTATCTTCCGCAGGAGCCTTCCGTCTTTCGCAAGATGACGGCGGCGCAGAACATCCTCGCGGTGCTTGAGACGATGGGCCTCCGTCGGCGCGAGCGTTTCAAACGTCTCGAAGAACTTTTGGAAGAGTTCGGCATCCAGCAAGTTCGCAACACGCGCGCAGACGCGCTCTCAGGAGGCGAGAGACGCCGAACAGAGATTGCACGCGCGCTGGCGACAGAGCCGCAGTACATTCTTTTGGACGAGCCGTTCGCCGGAATTGACCCGAAAGCCGTTGACGAGATTCAGCAGATGATCGTCTACCTGCGCAATCGCGGCATCGGCATCCTCATCACAGACCACAACGTCCGCGAAACCCTCGGCGTCACAGACCGCGCCTACATCATGGCCGACGGAAAAATCTTCCGCTCCGGCCAACCTCACGAATTAACTGAAGACTCGGAAGTGCGCCGTCTCTATCTCGGCGAGAAATTCAGGATGTGAAAATTGGCGAGCAGAATGTATTGCGGCCGGGGTTCAACTTTGGAGCGGCCTTAGGAATCCACTTCCTTTACATCTTGCAGCATCTCTGTAACCGCGCGTTTCAACTCCGGCATATCACGCTCAATAGTCTCCCAAATCAACTCCAAATCTATGCCCAGATAGTTATGAACCAATACATTACGAAACGCTTCGATTCGTACCCATTCAATTTCGGGATACGTTGATTTTATCGTGTCCGACAAGCGTTGTGTTGCTTCACTCATCGTTTGCAGATTTCTCAACGTCGCATCTTGAAGCGCGTGGGTCGTCAAAAACAGGTCTCGCCCACCCGCAATATTTTCCTCGACGCGACGAATGCACTCCGCAATATGACGCAGATAAACAGCATCGTCTTTCATAACGGTATAGCTTCGCGCAGCACCTTCTCACGCAAATCTTTGTGTAACGCTCTTTCCGTTACAATCTCAACGCGTCGTCCCAGCAACTTTTCCAGATCAAGAATCAATCCTGCCGGAAACCATGAACTTGTCTGCGCGGTTACATCAACGAGCAAATCAACATCGCTTTCCGGCTTTGCCTCACCCCGCGCAACAGAACCGAAAACACGCACGTTCGATGCGCCGTGTTGTTCTGCAATACGACGAATTTCACTGCGTTTCACTTTAATGGCTTCTTCAATTCTTATCATCGCTTCTGCGCTCTATTGGCTGCCTCCTTTGGCTTTGCTACGTCTTTGAGGCCAAACAGTTTCACTGTCTTTGGCAAGCAGTTTCATTCGGCGGGCACGTTAGCGAAATAATTCATGGCTTGAGGTTACGTCTGCATCCTTCACAAGGTCAAGAGCCGTGAAGCAAACAATGCATCGAATTTGTAGCACTTTGAAATCGTTGACTTTCTGTGGCCTGCCGATTTCTGCGCTATGCCTGCTGTTCTCTCTTTCTTCACAATCTTGCAACTTTTTTTGTTCTCTTGAGGGTTGATTGCTGACGGCTGGCGGCTTTTTCAGTTATAATCTCTGCGTGCTCTAAAGAGCATCAATCATCCCGACAAGTTAGAAGAAGCAATTTTAGTAACAAGGTATGTCCGTTAAGCTCACGACCAGTCTTTCGCAGCGTTTAGTGCTGACGCCGCAGTTGCGCCAGCGCATAGAGATGTTGCAAATGACAACGATGGAACTCAGCGATCTGATTCAGCAGCAGCTTCTCGAAAATCCTGTGCTTGAGGAAGTGGCTTCGCAGGAAGAGACGAATGAGCTGGCTGAGAAGATTCTGGATCAGCTTGCGAGCGGCGACCCCGCCAGCAGCTTTGATCTCAATACGGCGAATGCTGCTGAACCGGAACTCAATGGCGCATCTTCAAACGGCTCAGGCGATCTTGAATCCATAAATGTTTATGCGGAGACGGAAGCGGATGCTGGCTCAACCGGCGATGCTGAGGGCATTGCTGAATCTGGCGAAGAGTTTGGCTCGGACGAAGCTTCGCGGGATTCTTTTGAAGAGATAGATTTCGGGCGCGAGTTTCAAGACTATCTGGACCCGGGCTATAAGACGCAGGAGTTTGAGTACAAGGAAGACGCGCCGACCTTTGAGCAGTTTCTGACTCGCCCGCCTTCACTCTCGGAGCATCTCGAATGGCAGTTGCACATGAGCCACATCGAGGGCGACCTGTGCGATGCCGCCGAGTGCGTCGTCGGAAACCTCGACGCGGACGGGCGGCTCAACGCGACCAACGAAGAGATTGCCGAGATGGGCGCGTGGCCCGTCGAGCTGGTTGAAGAAGCAAGGCAGGCAGTGATGCGCCTTGACCCTGTTGGCTGCGGAGCGCGCGATGCGCGTGAATGTCTGCTGGTGCAGCTTGAGACGATGGGTGAAGGCAATCGTCTCGCAGCGAAACTTATCGCGGAGCATCTGACGGAGTTGCAGCAGCACAAGCTGCCGAATCTGGCAAAGCATCTGGGCGTTGAGATTGAAACGCTGCTTGAAGAGCATAAGCTGATTCGTTCGCTTGATCCTTATCCGGGCCGCCGTTACTCTTCGGAAGAAGCGATTCCGATTACGCCGGAAATTTATATTGAGAAGTTGGACGAGATTGTAGAGGATGGAGACGAGCTTGGCGGCTATATCATCTACTTTGCGGATGACGGCAGCCCGCGCCTGCGTATCAGCCAGAACTATCAGCAGATGCTCTCACAGCAGAACACCTCGAAAGAGACGCGCGACTTCATCCGCGACAAGATGCGCTCCGCCGTTGACCTGCTGCGCAACATCGAGCATCGCCGGCAGACGATTTACAAAGTGGTCGAGTCAATCATCCGTCGCCAGCGCGAGTTTCTGGATAAGGGTGTGCAGTTCATCAAGCCCATGATGCTCAAAGATATTGCCGAAGACATAGGGATGCACCTCTCGACGGTCTCGCGCGTCGTCAATCGCAAGTATGCGCACACGCCGCAGGGCGTGATAGAGCTGCGCCGCTTCTTCACGGAAGGCATGATGAACGAAGAGGGCGAAGAGGTTTCGACGCGCATCATCAAGCTCAAGATTAAAAAATTAATTGAAGAAGAAGACGGGCACAACCCGATCACGGACGATCAGGTTGTCAAGATTCTGTCTAAAGACGGCATTAAATTGTCGCGTCGAACTGTTGCGAAGTACCGCGACCAGATGAGCATTCCCGGCTCGCGCGAGCGCAAGGCTGTTGTTTAATAGCAAGTCAGAACTGCCTGCGTTAGCTTCGCAAAGGCAAAAGTAAAAAGTAAAAAGGCAAAAGGGAGACTGAAACCACATTCAATTAAAAGGTTGGCTTCCCCTGACTTTTACCTTTTACCTTTTTACTTTTGCTTTCTCTCACCCGCCCGCTACCGCAGGCGGTTCTGACGTGTTGAGTGGCGCGGCGAAGAAGAGTTTAGTTTTCTTAAATCAAAATGTTTCGGCAACAGACTGAAGGAGGGCGTTCGTGTCTTCTTCGCATTCGTGTTGCTGTGAAGACGAGGAGGGAAGTCTATGGAGTTTGAATACACGGGAAGGCATGTGGACGTGACACCAGCCATACGCACACACGTCGAGGACCATTTTCAGAAGCTCGAACACATCTTTAACGATTCAGCCGCCCGCGCTCATGTCATTATAGAGGTTGAGAAGAATCGCCAGATCGGAGAGGTTCTGGTCCACTGGCGCGATCACACCCTGACCGCGACGGACACCAACGCAGACATGTATCTGGCTCTCACCAGAGCCATTGCGAAGATTGAGAAGCAGGCTCTCAAACTGAAGAAGAAGATTATTGATCGCAAGCAGGGCGCGAAGCGTATCTCGGCGGTCGCGCCGCAGCCTGACGGGCAAAGAGAAATAGAAGCCAGCCCGAGCGCGCCGCGCATTGTCGCCGCGCGCCGCTACCGCGTCAAGCCCATGACGGCTGAAGAGGCTGCGCTCGCGCTCACAGAAGCCGAAGACCAGTTCATCGTCTTCCGCGACGCGGACACGCAGCGCGTCGGCGTCCTCTACAAACGCACGGACGGCAACTTCGGTTTAATCGAACCGTAAAAAAAGCAGTGATGAGTGATGAGTGATGAGAAAGAACAAATCGTTTTCCACTCATCACTCATCACTCATTACTCATCACTGTTCCGATGAGTACTCCTAATAATCACCCTTTCATATCGGTTAGCAAGTTTATTGCTCACGCTCCGCGCACGCTTGAGTTGGAAGTGCTGGCGGGAAGCGAGGGCGCGGATGGGCGCGAGATTACTGTGGCGCGAATACAGAAGCTGGGTCTCGCGCTGGCAGGCTTCACACACTACATTCATCCCGGGCGTTTGCAGATTGTGGGCCAGAGCGAAATCTGGTTTCTGGGCCAGTTGGAAGCCGACAAACGGCGCGTTGCGATTCAAAATCTCGCTCTCGAAAAAATTGCCTGCGTGCTGGTCACAAAAGGTCTCGAACCGCCTGATGAATTCTTTGAAGCAGCGCGTGCTGCGCGCCTTCCTCTACTGCGCACGCCACTCCTCAGTTCCGTCGCCATCAATGTCGTTACGGATTATTTACAGGAGGCTCTTGCGCCGATTGTCATCAAGCATGGAGTGCTGCTTGATATTTACGGGCTTGGTGTTTTAATCGAAGGGGCTTCAGGGATAGGCAAATCGGAATGCGCGCTTGACCTGATTGCGCGCGGGCATCGTCTGGTATCGGATGACGTAGTTGAAGTCAGGCGTATCGGGAATGATCGTCTGCTCGGAACCGCGCCGGAACTTTTGCGCGAGCATCTTGAGATTCGCGGCCTCGGCATCATCAACATACGCGATCTCTTCGGCGTCTCTGCCATCAGCGCAGTCAAGGCTCTGGACCTCTCAATTAGATTGGAGCGTTGGGATGAAGCGGGTGACGTTGACCGCCTGGGCATTGATGCGCGCATGGTGGATATTTTAGATGTTGGCGTGCCACAGGTTTTGATTCCGGTCAGCCCGGGCCGCAACCTCTCAACGCTGGTCGAAACCGCCGTGCGCGTTCAACTCCTGAGAGTTCGTGGCTACGACGCGGCGCAAACTTTTGTTGCGCGACACACGAAGATGCTGGAAGATGAGATTGAGAAGGCTGGAATCAGGAGTCAGGAATCGGAATAGAATCTGTGATTTGAAATTTTCAAATTTGAGATGTCGAATAAAAACGTGAAGGCAGAGAGAGAAGAAGCTCCCGACATCGTTATCATCACGGGCTTGAGCGGTTCGGGCATGTCTTCCGCCACCAATGCCTTTGAAGACCTCGGCTACTTCTGCGTTGACAATCTCCCCATCACGCTGCTTCCGACATTCGCGCGTCTGGTGCAACAGGGCGAAGACGGCCATGCGCGAATCGAGCGTGCCGCGCTCGTCATCAACATCCGCGAGGGCGCGTTTCTTTCAGAGTTCGGCGCGCAGCTTCGCGCCCTGCGCAATCGCGGGCTGAATGTTTTCGTTCTCTTCCTCGAAGCCTCTGATGAAGCCCTCGTGCGCCGCTTCAGCGAGACGCGGCGACCGCACCCTGCGGACACAGGCGGCGGCCTCATCGAAGCCATTCGCGCCGAACGCGCACAGATGGATAACATACGCGCTCACGCAGATCAGGTGATAGACACTTCGGAGTACACTGTTCATACGCTGCGCAAATTTCTTGTCGAACGCTTTAGCCCGGACATGCAGGGCACGCCCATGCGCGTTCAGGTCTTGAGCTTCGGGCACAAGTATGGCAGCCCCGGCGATATGGAGTTGATGTTTGACGTGCGCCACTTGCCGAATCCACACTTCGTGCCGGAGCTGCGCGACCTCTCAGGCCATGACCGTCGCGTCGTCGAGTTTCTAAAATCTAAACCCGAAGTGAACGAGACGCTGCGCCGCTTTAGTGATCTGATGGAATATCTGCTGCCGCTCTATAAAAGGGAAGGGAAGTCTTACGTAACGGTCGGCGTTGGCTGCACGGGCGGGCGGCATCGCTCCGTGATGATCGCCAACGCGCTTGCCCGAAGACTTCGCCGCGCAGGATTTGAAGCGCAGGCCGCGCACCGCGATATACTAAAGGTCAAGCGCCGGAAAAAAGAACGGTGAGTTTTGTCCCATAGGGACGTGTGAGTTTAGGCAGTTCATTTATGGACTGCACAAGTCGAGCAAGATGAAGAGGCGTCGCGTCAGCGACGTTTGAATCGGCCTTTGATTTCGCAATGTCAAACGTCGCTGACGCGACGCACGACAAATACGGTCATCCGATACCCGTCCTTGAAAGGACGGGCTAAATTCAGCGAGCCGCTTGCGCGGCTTCACTTAGTTTTCCTGTCTGGCACTTGAGTGCTTTCCTGTTCCTCGTTAGTTTGCATATCATTTAGCTAATGGCTGAGAATCCCGGAAAAGAGACGGAAGGACGTGCCGCCGAAAAAAAGGTTGCGGGCGTGATTGTGACGCACGGGCAGGTGGCGAGCGAGCTGCTTGCGGCAGCCGAGATGATTGTCGGCACTGTCACGCACATCACTGCCGTCTCTATCGGCTGGCATGACGATGTTGATGTGGCGCATCACGAAGTTGAGCGCGCGATTAAGCAAGTCTCGCAGGGGCGCGGCGTGTTGATCCTGACGGACATGTTTGGCGGCACGCCTACCAACATCGCTTCGATGTTTCTGGCGGATGGCGAAGTTGAAGTTGTGACGGGCGTGAATTTGCCGATGGTGATTAAGCTTGCGAGCCAGAGTGGGACAGAATCTCTGACAGACATCGCGCGGCGCGTGCGCGATCAGGGAAAGGAATCAATCTATCTGGCAGGCGATCTGCTTTTGCCACAGAAGAAGAGTTGACGTGCTGGAACAGCGTGTGGTCATTACGAATCGCCTGGGACTTCATGCGCGCGCCGCCGCGCAGCTTGTGCGACTTGTGAGCCGCTTCGAGAGCGGCGTGCGCCTTGAGCGTGTTGACGGCAGCGCGGGTGCGGATGCGAAATCAATCCTGAGCGTGCTGATGCTCGCAGCTTCGTGCGGCACAGAGTTGCGTGCGACTGCGGAAGGCGTGGATGAGAAGGATGCGATGAGGGCTGTTTGCAATCTCTTCGCGGATGGTTTTGGAGAAGCTTAAAGCAGTGCAAGAGTTAGCCAAAAAAGCTCAAGGGGAAGAACGCTGGCAGGGCTTGGGAGTTTCTGACGGCATCGTCGTGGGGCGCGTGCTGCGCATCTTCACAGGCACGCGACAGGTTTATCGCGCGACGCTTGAGGAAGCGGAAATTGAGCGAGAGACGCGCAGGCTGCGCGCGGCCACTCGGCTGGCGCGTCGTCAACTGCTCGCCATCAAGGAGCGCGCGGAAAAAGAGCTTGGCGCGGAACATGCTTACATCTTTGACGCGCATCTATTGATGCTCGAAGACCGCAAGCTGCTCGATGATGTTGAAGCTTACATTCGCGCAGAGCGTGTCAACGCAGAGTGGGCCGTCAAAGTTGCTACTGATCGCCTGCTCGCAGTCTATGCCGAGATCAAGGACGATTACCTGAGAGAGCGCGGCTCGGACATCGAAGACGTAGCGCAGAGAATTCTGGTGGCCCTGAGCGGCGAGAGTCCGGGTTATCGCAACCTTACGGAAGATGCCGTGATTGTCGCGGAAGATTTGCCTCCTTCTGCTGTTGCCGAACTGGATTTCCAACACACGCGCGCCATTGCGACCGACGTGGGCGGCTGGACTTCGCACACCGCTATCATCGCGCGGGGGCTGGGGCTTCCCGCCGTTGTCGGGATGCGCGACCTTCATCGTCGCGCGCGCACAGGCGATGAGATTGTCGTTGATGCAATCAAAGGCGAAGTCATACTCCATCCATCTGAAGAGACAAGCAGGAAGTACAGGACGATTGCCGAAGGCAGCACGGGCGCGCGCGCTACTGTCGTTGAAGAGAAGCATGGCCCTGCTGTCACGCTCGATGGAGTGAAAATATACCTTCGGGCAAATGTTGAGCTTCCCGCAGAGTTTGGCGGAGTGCATCGCTTCGGCGCGCTCGGCGTGGGCCTTTATCGCTCGGAGTTTCTACTCTCGCAGCGCGGCTCTATGCCGACGGAGGATGACCAGTGCAAGGCTTATATGGAAGTGGCAAGGCTGGCAGGTGAAGAGGGCGCAACCGTCAGGCTCTTTGATCTGGGCGGCGACAAGATGAGCGGCATGAGCGCCGAAACTGAACGCAACCCTGCGCTGGGCCTGCGCGCAATTCGCTTTGGCCTGCGGCACATAGAGATTCTGCGAACTCAGGTGCGTGCGATACTGCGAGCTTCGGCGCATGGAAGTCTGGACATTGTGCTGCCGATGGTCACAGATGTTCTGGACGTGCGGCGCGCAGTAAAAGTTATTGACGAAGAACGTGAGCGGCTCAGGCAGGAAGCAGTGGAGACAGGCGAGGTGAGAGTGGGTGCGATGATTGAAGTGCCTTCGGCTGTGCTGACTGCGAAACAGATTGCGCGCGAAGTTGATTTCTTCAGTGTCGGCACGAATGATCTGGTTCAATATCTCCTCGCGGTTGATCGCGGCAACGATGAAGTCGCGGATTGGTTTCGCTCGCTTCATCCGGTCGTGTTGCAGAGCATCAGGCAGACTGTTGAAGCAGCGCGCGAAGCGAATATCCCTGCGGTCGTCTGCGGCGAGATGGCGGCAGGACCAGCTTACAGCATTATTCTGATGGGTCTCGGCGCGACCGATTTCAGCATGACCCCCACTTCGATTCCGCGCGTGCGCCGCACAGTCGCAGGCGTGACGGTTGAGAAAGCGCGCGAGATTGCCGCGCAGTGTCTTGAATGCGAGACGGCAGATGACGTGGAAGATTTGGTGCGCGAGCGGCTGGGGGCAGAGTGGCCGCATCTTTTTTCACCGGAAACCTTGCCTCCAAAGCGCGACGAGGAGTAATATGCGCCTTGCAAGCTGGCAGGCTTGATTCAGGGCTTTAATCCAGAGCAGTTGTCACGGGTCTGAAATCGAAGCGCCTTTGCGGGCGTGTCCAACCGCAAAAATAGTTTTTCCAATCTCTTTTTCTCGTCTACGAAGGCTTACGGCCTGAAGAGTATGCCCGACCTTTTTAACAGGTTCAGGAGCAGCAGAGAGCGCAGAGTCGCTTACGTCTTCTACGTGCTCGCGCTACTCTTCTTCTGCTTCACGCTCTCGCTGCGCCTTGCCGATTGGGGGAAGACAGACGCTGCGCTGACGATGCAGTTGGTGCGTCTCAATGTCAGCAGCGATGCCGGAATGGTTCGCATTGAAGTGACGGCAGACGGCTCGTTCGCCAGCACGACGATTGAGCAGACGACGCGCGGCGCGGAAACTCTCATACACATTCGCGGCGCGCGTTCGCTCTTGCGCCAGAGCTACTCGATTGACGATAAGCTGGCGACCGGCGTGCGTGTTGTTTCAGGAGAGAGAAACGGCGAGCCGTTTGTGGACCTGATAATCAGGACCGGAGGCGGGGCCGCCGTCGCGCAGAAGGTTAGCTTTAACCGCTTAGTCATTGGCATCGCGTCTGATTTCGCGCGGCTCAGAAAACCTAAATCAAACACTACCGAACAGGCGCGCACGGTAATTCCTGCAACTCCAAAACAAGTCTTCTCCGGCAATCTCTACGGCGACGATGCAACTACTGCTGCGCCCACGTCTGCGAAAGCTCAACCTTCAAGCTCGAAGCCGCAGGTTAATCTCCCTGAGCGCAAGAGCGAAGCGAAGGGGCGCGCTCCTTCTAAGTTAAACGATTCTTCAAAGCCAACGGCTGTGAAAGTATCTGCGCCGCCAATCTCTTCGGTTAGACCCGCGTCAACTTTTCGCGGACGCACCATCTGGAACAATCTGGATGCTCATGCAGGCTCGCGCCCTCATGCGAATCTTTCAGCGATGGCGTTAATGTTCCAGCAGCAGCCGAACAGCATCGTCGCTCCGCCCGTGCTTTCAATCTCAAACTCTCTGCCGATGTCGCTCGAAGCTCCCGGCGAGACTCCGGGAACGTGGATTCCGGGCACGACCACATCTGTCACGGATGAGATTGGCGGAAGAGTTGTCGGCAAAGGTCTGCTGCGTCCGTCATTTCTTTTCGGCGGCACATACGACGACAACTTTTTCTATCGCACTTCGAGGGGAAGAGCCGTCGGCGTTTTCACCATCGCGCCGCGCGTTGAATATGAGATACCGGGTCAGACGCGTGCGATGCGTGTGGCCTTCGAGACGCAGTTGCGCAGGCTCTCGACGGGCAAATGGATTAACGCCGTCAAGGGAGATTTCGATTCGCGCGTTGACGTGACGCGCTCTGTTCGTTTCTCTCTGCGCGACCACTTCGCGCGCTCTTCGGAAGACCCGCGCGAGTATGACCCTGCGGGCGAAGTCTATATCGTCGGCGACACGTTTACGCGCAACGACGGCGCGGCGCGTCTGGCGCTCTCTTTCGATAAACGCAATCGTATCGCTCTGGGCGCAGGCTACAACTTCGTCAAGTGGGACGACGATCATATCAACGGTGCGCCGCTCTTCATCAACTACAACGATCTCTATTCGACGCTCTCATACGAACGCGACGTTTCCGAAGGCACGACAGCGACCGCCGAGTTTGGTTTTACAAACACAACTTCGTCAGTGCCCTTGCGCGCACGATTCGACGGCCTCAGCGACAATCGCCGTTACGCTTTCCAACTGGGAGCGCGAACGCGCATCTCCGAGACGAGCGGATTTGCGTTTCGCGTCGGCTATCAAAAGAATCTCTTCCGCCTCGCCCCGCGCCCAAACAACTTCAGCGGCCTTGTCTTTGACCTTGCTTACAGGCAGGATTTGACAGAAAAATCTGTTTTTGAGCTTGCGGCTCTGCGAAAAACGCAGGTTTCGATATTTAATATAGAAGGAGGCAACGCAAGGCTCGTCACAACGGGCGGGTCGGCACGCCTCGAAAGGCAGATTAAATCGGGCTGGAAGTTGGGTTTTGCTCTTTCTTATCAACGTTTAGGCTTCCCCGTCGCGGTCGCTCCGAACTCGACTGCGAGCGGCGGCATCTCGCTAAGCAGCTTTGCCGGAGAGCGTCGGGACGACAATCTCTACGGATTTTCTGTGGATGCCGCGTATAGGTGGAACGAATATTTGCGCTCGCATCTGGCCTACAGTTTCCTGCGCAGAGATTCGAGCCTCAACGTTTTTACCTTCAACCGCAACCGCTTCTCGCTCGTGTTTGAACTTGGACGGCGCAACGATGCGCGTGGCCGTTCGTTCTAGTCGAGTCGAATCGAGTGTTCTTTTCAGGCCACAGACAAATACAAACCAGCGTTCGCTTGCGATGTCGCCAATGCCCGGCTACTCGCTCGTTGAACGCTTTCACCAAAGGCTTATCAGGTTGAGTGTCGTATGAAGAAATATCTTTCCATCAATCTCCTTCTGTTTCTACTCTTCGCGCTGGCAAGCGTTGCACACGCGCAGACCAAAGAAGTTAAAGCCCTCTCAAATTCAGTCGCGCCGAAAATTGGCGCGGAGGATGTCGGAAGACTCAAGACCACAAAAAAAGGTCTGGTCGAGTCAGACGATCTTGAGAAGGATGCTGATAAAGCTTCCACCTCATCTTTGTATAGCGGCACGCCTCTACAATCCGGCGACGGGGCCGCAAAGAGCGCTGTTGAGAGTTCGGCGGCTGACAACAGCTCTGCCGCCTCTGCTTCTCCTGTTCCATCAACGCCGGATGCGAAGACTACTGCTCCAAACGCAGCGAGCGCAGTTCCTCTGACAGAGGTTTATCTGGTCGGCGTCGGCGATGTCTTAGACATTCGCGTGATTGGTGCGACCTCCAACGAGTCAACGCTGTTCACGGTGATGCCGGGCGGACTCCTTGAGTATTCGCTCATCAGCGACCCCGTAGTGGTTTCGGGACTGACGACTGACGAAGTGAGCGCGTTGCTCGCAAAGAAGATTAAGATTTACGATCAGCCGAAAGTTGCTACGACCGTGCGGCAGTACGCGAGCCACTCTGTTATCGTGACGGGTCTCGTCAGTAACCCCGGCTCAAAGTTTCTGCGCCGCGAAGCGATGCCGCTCTATGTCGTGCTCGCCGAAGCGATACCCCAACAATCTGCCGGACTCGCAACGATTATGCGAACGGGCGCGCAGAAAATCACAGTTGACCTCTCGGACACGAAAGCCACATCTGCGCTCATCTATCCAAACGACGTGATCATGATTGCGGCTGTGCCACCCGCCGCGCCTCAGTTCTATTTCATCGGCGGACAGGTAGGCTCTCCGGGCCAGAAAGATTTTCACGCAGGACTCACGCTCACGCAGGCGATACTTGCTTCCGGCGGCGCGGCTCGCTTTGCTAATGGCAAAGTCAGAGTATCGAGACAGGGCGAGGACGGCCTCCTGATCTCAACCGAGTATGACCTGAAGAAGATTGAGGGCGGCAAAGTCCCTGACCCCTTGCTCCAACCCGGCGATAGAATCGAAGTCGGGCGCAAAGGCTGGTGAGATTCAAGGCAAAAGTAAAAAGTAAAAAGGCAAAAGTGAGGCTGAAACCGCTTTAATTAAAAAACTCATCTTGAGTGATTTAATTAAAAGATTGGCTTCCCCTGACTTTTACCTTTTGCCTTTTTACTTTTTCCTTGTGTTATTTGTCTTGTCCGCGATTGAATGAACAGGTATCATGCAGGGCGTTCGGGATAGGACGCGAAATTCTCTTGGCTAGTCGTTTGGTCCTGGCTGACCGTTTTAGCATTCCAATCCACAAAAATCTTGACGCCTTCCTACCGGAGGTCTACTGCTTTGATTACGCACAACAAAATCACTGCGTCTTTGCTCGCTCTGATTCTTCTGCTTCTCCCTTTTACGTCAGCTTATAACTCTTATGCCGCCGCGCGCTTTGCGCAGCAGCAGGAGACGGATGTTCCGAGCGACGCCGAGCAGGCGATGTTCACAAAGGGGCAGAACTTTTATCTGCAAGGCCACTACGAACAGGCTGTGACGACGCTCAGAGATTTTCTCAAGAACTATCCGAGGAGCATCATCACTGATTTGACGCTGCTCTGGCTGGGCCGTTCCTACATGCAGCTTGGTCGCCTGCCAGACGCAGAGCAGGTGGGCCAGCGTCTTCATGCGATGAAAGATACGCCGTTCGCGGAAATCTACGACGGCGAGCTTCAATCTGCGCGGCAACAAACAGCCGCCGCCAAGCCATCGCCCACTCCCGCAACGGCTGACACTAAGAGCAATCAAACAGTTGCCGCCAGCAAGCCTCCTGTTGTTAAGCCTTCGCCCACGCCCACGCCGCGCGCGCCTCAAAAGGTTGATACGGTAGTGACGAAGAAACCGCCTGTGAACAACAAGACGGAGAGCGCGGCAGCAACCAAGCTTCAGTCAGATCAGGCAGCGCGCAATCAGCGCACGGATTCAACACAAACGCCGCCAGCGCAGAAAGTTGTGCAGATAGAGCCTTCGCGCACGCCTGCGGGCCGTCGTCGCGCGCCTCGTCGCAACCCGAACGCGGAGACAGCCGCAGCACAGACGAACAGCAACACCAATCAAGCTCCGCGCACGACTGAGCCGCCTGCAAACACAGAAGTTGCCGTCAACAATCCGCCGCGCACGACTCCCGTCAACACGAATACTGCTGTTGCGACCATGACGCCCGCGACGACGCGAACTGTGCCGCCGCGAGTTGAGACTCCTTCCACCGACGCAGCCCCGCTCACACAAGGGAGCGGTTTGAGCATCACTGTCAAGCAAGTCCCGAATCTGGTGCTTTCACTTCATCGCTCGTCGGAATCAGCCTCGCCCGGCCAGGTCGTGCAGTTGCCTTTGACCGTCAAGAACACCGGCAACAAAGAGGACCAATTCCGGCTCGAAACGGATTTGCCAGCAGACTTTCAACCTTCATTCAGTCTCGCTACAGGAGGCTCAGACACGCAGCTTCCCATTCTCGTCACGCCGCAACTCGCGCGCGACGCATCCGTTGACGTGATGCTCAACCTGAGAGTGCCTGAGACTGCCACAGACGGGATGCAGAGGCGTTTCATCGTCAACGCCGCCTCGCAATCCGATTACCAGATTCAGCGCGTCGCCGAAGGCTCAATCAGCGTCATTGCCGCCGCTCTCTCTGCGGTCACCAACAGCTCGCAAACATCTGTGATGCCCGGCGAGACTTTTACCCAGACCATCAACGTGCGCAATCAGGGCAGCGCGGCTGCGAAGAGTTCACGCGCAGACTTTGTTTTCAATCCGCAGTTTGAATTGGTCAGCGCAAGCCCCAGCCCGCTCGTCTATGATCGTCCGTCGCGGACTGCGATCTGGAATCTTGGAGATTTAGGAACGCGCGATGGGCGCGAGATTAAGGTGACGCTTCGCGCTGTGCCCGAAGCTCTCGCTATCACAAACAGTTTGGGACGCGGAACGCTGCGCACGCAATCGCTGCCCGTCGGGGCAAACTTCGACAGCCCCAGCGTTTCTATCGGCAAAGTCCCGAAGGCAAGAATTGATGCCGTCTCGGTTGGCCTGACGGCGACACCTGGCGACACCATCAACATTCCTTTCGTCGTGCGCAATCCGGGCAACGCTCCTGACTCTTACGAGCTACGCATCACCGCGCCGGGTGCGCCTGCCGCAACCATCTACGCTGACACAAACGGCGATGGACAGTTGCAGGATGGAGAACCTGCGATTACGCAGACGGGCCAACTGACGCCGCAGGGCGGACAGTATCCGCTCCTGCTTCGCGTGCAGATTCCTGCGAGCACTGCTGACCGCCAGCAGTACTCTTACAACCTCGTCGCGCGTTCACAAACAAGCGGCGCACAGGCAAGCGAGGCCAGCACCGTTCTCACCGTCGCCGCGCCGCGCGTTCGCGTTCGCACGGAACAGGTGTCAACGGATTCCGCTCCGGGCGACACAATCTTTTATCGTCTGGTTCTGGTCAACGATGGCAGCGGCCTTGCGAAGAATCTGGTCGTCTCGGAAACCTTGCCCGACGCTTTGCAGTTTGTAAACTCTGAGCCTTCACTCAATCCGCAGGATGCGCCGGGAGACACGCAACGCTTCGTCTGGAGAGTCTCAGAACTCGCGCCCGGCGACACAGCCGTACTCAGAATCGCCGTGCGGCTCAGACAAAACCTGTCCGCCGACGTGAACCTGACATCAAGACATACGCTCACTTATCAGGACACAAACAGCAACAGCTATCAGGGACAATAAGAGCAAGGCAAAAGGAAGGCGGAAAACACTTTTAACGTCGGTTCGATGTAAGCCCCAAAATGGGGCGAGTCTAACGGGCTTGCCCCTTCTCTTTTGTCTAGGGTCAGAGTAGCAATCTATTGGCCCACCAATTTACCCACTGACCCACAGATTTACCCATATGGCCCACCTCTGCCCTCTGTTGGCCCATGTTTGGGCCTGACCCAAAGTTTCTTTTATTTGACACTAGAGCGATTAAAGACTAATCTTTTTGTGTGAGCGAAGATACTACAAAAGACATCTCTTCCAAGTACGATACAAAGCCTACCATTGAACAGGTCTTAGAGCGTATCACTGAGGTTGCAGAGTCGCTACAGGAATTTCGTTCTGATGTAAATAAACGGCTGAGTAAACTTGAGATTACACTGGAC
>JBAWGU010000331.1:0-13497 GCA_049593215.1 Pyrinomonadaceae bacterium | reverse complement strand
GGCGGTTCTGACATTGACTATTTCCGCTTCAACTCCCAGACGCGCTCTCCCAAAGGCTCTTCAACGCAATCGCCAAGTCCCCAATCGTCCGTGTTCTGATACGGCAAATCTGCGCCGTAATCAAATGACGCTCCGTGCGAGATGTTGCCGCCGTAGGCGGAAGACGTTCCGTGATAGAGATGATAATGAAATCCCATGTGAACGGGCTTGCCGCCCAGCGCGAGCAACTGCAACAGGCCGCGCCCATCGCAGTTAATACGCGCGCCTTTCAGACTCTCGTCATACCCACGCGCACGCTGCCAGAGTTCTCTGTGAGCAAGCGTGAAGTCGCCGCACCCGTAAGTCAACTCCTGCCGCCATCCGAAGCGAAACTCGATTCTGTTTCCCGGCTCTCTCAAATACTTCTGCGTTGGGGCTTCTCCATCCCATTGTAACTCTATACGGCGCGTGCGAAACACCAGCCGCTCGTCCAGCAGCCTGCGCATTCGCCGCACATTTTCGTCCCACAGTATGTCCGCGTTGGTCGCGCAGATGTAATCCGACTGCGCGCGGCGTATGCCGACGTTCTTGGCGAAATACTCAAGCACGTGCATACGCGGATTGGTGCAAATCTCTTCATGCAGCTCAGGCGGCACGACGTAGGCGCGAACGTTCGCGTAGTCTCTGGTCAAAGCGTGCGAGAGGAGCGGACGGTCAGCGAGCGGATTCCATTCGATGAAAATCACTTCGTCGCATAAGACTTTAGAGTTCCATTCGATGACGGCACGCACGCGCGCTTCGTTGTCGGGAACATAATCATCGTTTCTTCCGGCAAAGACGGCGCAGACCGTCGGCCTGCGGGCGCGCAGCCGGACGCTGCTGGCAAGCATCGCGGGCGCGAGACTCTTACAGGTCGCTTCAACGCTGCTGAAGTCCCGGCGAAACTTGAGACCTTTGGTGTAAGCCTGTCCAAGCGCCCTCCTGACAGGGGCGGGAATGATTTTCCGGTAACGGTTGGGCATTAATAACTCACTGCTAAATCAAAGTTCAATTGAGTGTATGGTGCGAGGCAGTTCACCGCAGAGGCGCAGAGTACGCGCAGAGTTAGCGCAGAGGAAAGCCTTAAACTCTCTGCGCCGCCTCTGCGTAACCTCTGCGCATCTGCGGTGAACCGCTTCCTTCTCATCTCTTCCAACAAATAATATGCGCGTTCTCGTTAGCAATCTCTTCTGTTTCGATTAAGGTGTCTTCAATCTCAAAGAGCATCTCAAGAATCTTGCGATGCTTAGAGCTGCTCGGATCAAAATTGTCATAGAACTCGCTATCGAGCGCGTAAAAGAGAATCGAGCCGTGAAATGGTCTGACCTCTACCTGCTCAAAAGTCTCTTTCAGGATTGGAATAATCTCGTTGCCTCTGATTGATTCTGACGGGTCGTATTCCAGAAACCATTCGACAGGCATTCTGGTCCAGATTTTCCCGAAGCTATTCTTCTCGTCAAGGCTCAGGTAGTCTTGAAAAAAACGGTCCTTGAGCCTTGTCTTAATCCTGAATTTCAGTTTGCCTTTGAGAGATGAATCATCTGGAACAAGGGGAGGCTTTTGTCTCAGCTCAGCCGGTAGCAGATGCTTGACGGCGTTGATAATCTCTGCCTGACG
Organism: Pyrinomonadaceae bacterium; assembly: GCA_049593215.1. Classification (GTDB taxonomy): domain Bacteria; phylum Acidobacteriota; class Blastocatellia; order Pyrinomonadales; family Pyrinomonadaceae; genus JBAWGU01. Next base: position 11,862 of record JBAWGU010000331.1, on the reverse strand, counting down.
CTCTCCGACCTGCTGATACCTGGGGCCAATGTACTCGTTTGAGATAAGCATCCCGCCCGGTCTGAGAGAGCGGTGAAGCATCGGGATCACGTGCTCAAGATTCTCAACGTGGTGCAAAGCTCCGTTGGCCCAGATCAGGTCATACTGCGCGGGCGCAAGCTCAAGCTTGTTGATGTCTGCGACGTTGTATTCGATGTTGGAGAGAGACTCGGCTTCAGCCCTTTTCACCGCCTGCTCAATCGCTCCGGGCGCAATGTCCATCCCTTCTATCTTTCGGGCGACATTCAATCTCGACATGCTGCGCTCGATTTCACCGAAGCCGCAGCAGATGCTCAAGGCTCGCTCGAAGGGAACACGATCCTTCAAATATTTTTCCACCGTCCAATAAACTGTCCAGTCGCGCCGACTCGCATCATACTCGTCGAATATCAACTTGCACGCGCGAGAACGGAGCGGCGGGTAGTAGTAAAAATTCTTATCAGAGGCCGAGCAATCAACCTGCGACCAGTAGTTCTCAACAATCGAGTTATCCATAAAAACTTCCCGACTTAAATCCCCAAAAATCCCGCGCTCATCAAAAGGTCGCGTGTGGCCTCCTCAGGAGCTTCACAACGGATGTCCACGTCCTCTGCCTGAAAAGTTTTCCGGGAGTGAGCAGGATGTGTATGAAGAGAGAGCGCAGGAGCGTTCCAAACTTACGCTGGTGATATGCGTCTGCGGCTCGCTGCTCGCTCCGTTGTCTCAGGACACGAACCTTTTCAGGAAGCGCAAGGAGGCAGAGAGGCGCAGCCGCCGCGACTCTTTTATAAGCTCGCGCGTGGTAAGCGCGTTTAAGCTCCAACATGTTCTCCGCAGCCATCTGGTTGCGCAGGAGCACATTGCGAAAGCAGAAGTTGATGACGATCTCGACATAGAGCGCAAGCTTCGTGAATGTTGAGACGCGCGCTTTCCGCAGAGCGCGCAGCAAGGCCCGGAGAATATCCGTGTGAGCAAGTGTTGGCGCTCCCGCGCTTCTGCTGGCATCAACGGCCATCATAATTTCTTCCGTCGTTTTGTTTGGGAAGATACGATAGAAGAAGAGCGGCTGCGGAATCTTGATGAGCGGCCCCATCAGGCTCAGCTCAAACAGCACCAACAGGTCAAGCCCCAGCAAGTTCTGCATCGGGCTGGTTTGCTTCAAAGCCTCCGTTCTCATCAGCGCATAGAAAGAGTACCAACCGGCGTGTGAGAGCAGATAGCGAACGCGCTCGCGCAGATTATGATCGGGCGAACCGAAGGCCGCGTGCCCCTGCTCGTATCCGGGCAAGACCACCTTGCCATCTTCATCAATGAAGACCACGGACGTGAAACAACAGACGGCGGAAGGATTGCGCTCCAACACGGCAACACATTCGCTCGTATAGTTGGGCGCTCTCAAATCGTCGTGAGCCGACCACATGAAATACTTTCCTGAACCCATCTCCAGCAGGCGAGAAAAATTCTTAGCAGAGCCGATGTTGGTCTCGTTGCGAAAATAGCGTATGCGCGAATCGCGCGCAGCATACTCACGACAAATCTCTTCCGTCGCATCCGTAGAGGCGTTATCCGAGATGAGCAACTCGAAATTCGAGTAGTCCTGCGAGAGCAGCGACGAGAGCGCGAGGCGCAGATAACGCTCTGCGTTGTAGACAGGCATCCCGATGGTCACCAGTGGCTTGTCTTCCGACATTACTTAATCCTTTTAATAAAGCCGCCGGGCCAATAAGTGACGCGCTCACGGACGCTGCCTTCATTAAAGAGAAACTCCGGCTCTTCAATCACAAAATCAGGATTCGCTTCGACAAATTCCAGAGCGGCGCGGCGGGGATTGTTCCAGACCCAATCCTCTTGCGTGCGCGGCGCACCCGCCAACTGCTCCATGATGCCGTCCATCGCCACGATGTACGAGCCGACGGTGACAAGTGGAGCGTAAAGATGAAGCTCTGCGAGCACATGCTCCTTCGTGTGATTAGAATCGAGAAAGATAATCACAGTCTCGTTTGACCAGACGTGCGATGCCACTTCGTCAACAATCTTACCGTCAACAGAGCTTCCTTCAATCAGCGTGATGAAAGGATAAAGCTCATGCGCTTCGATGGCCTGCCGGTTGTGCGGGCGAATCTCTATGTCAACCCCTATGACTCTGCCTTTCTCCATCGCCTTGCAGAGACTCGCATAAAAAATCAGGGAGCCGCCGTGCGCGACGCCCGTCTCGATAATCACGTCCGGCTTTACACGATAGATCACTTCCTGCAATCGCAGCATGTCTTCCGGAAGCTGAATCATGGGACGACCCATCCACGTGAAGCTATAGACATACTTGTTATCCCAGCCTGCTCTGAGCCAGACTTTCGAGACCAGAGCGAAGGCTTCGGGCGTGCCTATCTCGTAGGATTTTTTTTGCCCATCCTCTTCCAGACTGACCGTGCCTCGCTCAAGATCAAACGTTATCATCTACTCTCCCTTGCACGCGCCTTGTAAGATTCAACGAGCGTTTCCATGTCGTCGAGCACAAATGAAGGCTCGAACTCAAACTCGTTTCTAATGCGCTCAACATTAATTTGCGGAAAGGCGTGGCGCGGAGCGTCAGGCGCAACTTCTATCGCGCAGCCCGTTAACTCGCTCAGCCTTTTTGTCAGAGCAAAATTAGAAACGTTATTCCCGCTTGCCACGTTGTACAGGCGCTCGCGCCCGCCCCTCGCAATTTTAATGAGCAGCTCTACTGCGTCGCGCACGCTGATGTAATCTTTCTCGGAATCGAGCGCCGTTTGCAACATGATGCGACCGTTTGTGACAGCATCCCGAAACAGCGTGGAGAGAAAATTTTCAGAATGCCAATCTGCTCCGTAAACACTTGAGAGACGCGCCACACGCGCCCGTGGCTCGCTCGCCAGCAGCAGAGATTCTCCCAAAGCTTTAGAGATATTATACAGGTCGCCCGGATTTGAAGGCTCCACGTGAAGGCAATCATCCTCTTTCGCTAACCCACCATTTGATTTATAGAGGCGGGTCGAGGATAGATAAGTCAGAGATTCAAATTCGCATTCCTGAAGAACGTTGCGGAGTTTGCAAACATGAGCTTCGACAGTCTCTAAAGGTCTGGTCCTGAAATCCGCCGTGAGACCGATGCAGTAGATGATGTCTCCTAAATTTTTATGCGAAAGATTCTCCGCTCGCCCGGGGCTGTAGTAAACAATTTTCCGCTCTTGAAGTTTTTTAACAAGGTAAGAGCCGATAAATCCTGTGGAGCCTAAAACCGTAATCATACGCATCGCCTTTCAGGTGCGGCCTTTACTCTTTAATCAGCAGATTGTCTCCGATTAACAGCGCGTCAATGCCCGTTCCCATAAAACAACGGATGGCATCTTCCGGCGTTTCCACGATTGGCTCTTTGGCGACGTTGAAAGAAGTGTTGAGAATCACAGGCACGCCTGTCCTCTGATAAAACTCCTCGATGATGGCGTAAAGATGCGGATTAAAATCTCTGCCGACGGTCTGCAAACGGCCTGTCCCGTCAACGTGTGTGACGGCGGGTATCACCTCTCGTTTATCTTCACGCACGGTCGGCACGAGCAGCATGTAAGGCGACATCCGGTCAATATCAAAGTAGTCCTGAGTGTGCTCTTCGAGAATTACAGGCGCGAAGGGACGAAACGCTTCTCTGTGCTTGACCTGACTATTGAGCACGTCCTTGTTTTCTGCAACCAGCGGACTCATCAGGATGCTGCGATTACCTAAAGCCCTCGGCCCCATCTCCGACCTGCCGTGAAAACAGGCGACGATTTTATTGGCCGCCAGAAGCTCTGCCGCCTGCACGAGCGCATCTTCGCTAATCAGGCGAAATCCTTCAAACGACTCATAGTCATAGGTCGTGCCGCGATAAGCTTCGATGGCGTTGCGGATGCGCCCTTCGTTGTAACTTGGTCCAAGATACGGCGATATTTCGGTGTAGGTCTTTGGCCTCTGAAGTATCCTGTGATAGCCGTGCAGGGCGACGCCGAGCGGAATGCCTGTGTCGGATGCGGCAGGGTTGATGAAGATGTCTTTGAAGATTCCTGATTGCAGTATTTGATAATTCGCAACAGAATTCAGGGCCACGCCGCCTGAGAAGCAAAGATAGTTCGCGCCCGTTTTTTCAAATGCGTACTCGGCCAGATGCAGCAGCGCAGTCTCGCATTCCTGCTGAACTTCATAAGCGGCGCGCGCCTGATCTTCAAACGTCACAATCGGCTCGTGCGGCGTGCCCATATCGTAGCTGTCCTCTACGCACACTGAGCTGTAATCCGTAATGATGCCTTGATAGGCGCGCGGAAAATTGAAGATCTGCTTTTTCACCTCGGCCCCGTAGGGCGCGAGTCCCATCGTTTTCCCTTCCTGCAACAGTCCGAACCCGATGGCCTGCGTGACAGCCGCATAGAGCAGGCCAATCCCAATTTTTTTAGTTGATTCAATCAACTCAATGCCATCCTGCGTCGCCATGAAGAGGCTTTGCGTCTCTTTCTCTGAGCCGCGCCCGTCAATGATTAAGACGGCGGCGGATTCGTATGGAGAAGAATGAAAGACGACGCTGGCATGTGCCAGATGATGATTGATAATGTGGATTTTGCTTTGATCAACTTCGGCCAGAAAATTATCCGTCTCGCAACGGCGACGATAAAAATCGTTGCGCCAGTCGGGTCTAATAATATAATCCATCACGATCAGATCAATCTCATCGAGCGAAGAGACACCAAGCTCGTCCATGCAAGCCTTTGTGGAAAGAGCCGGGAAATTTCTCGAATCTTTGAGACGATTGCAACGCTCTTCCGAGAGATTGGCAAAACGAACCTTGCCGTTATCTTCTCTAATCATGGCCGCGCCGGAATTGTGCCAGGGGTCTTTATGAAGTCCTAAAACGATCATTCAATCCTCCGGTTAAATTGTTATTGAGCAAATAATGGGTCCAGAAATTATCATCCATCTCTGTCGTCCTGCACAGCGTTGTTCCCGGCGTCGGTTCAGTCCAAAAAGAAGACCGTGCTAAATAAAATCCTCATACTCAAGGTCTCTGGCAATCATAGTTCGTTCACCGGGCGGCCATTCAATGGCGAACGCAGGGTCATCCCATCTGACTCCGCTCGCGGATTGAGGATGAAAAACGCCTGACATCTGGTAGAAAACCTCTGCGTTATCCGACAGAGTTTGAAAGCCGTGCGCGAATCCTTCCGGGATGAAGAACATCAAACGATTCTCAGCCGTCAACTCAACCGCGACCCACTGCTTGAATGTTTCAGAGTTTGACCTCAAGTCAACGGCCACATCGTAAATCGCCCCCATCGTGCAGCGCACAAGCTTGGCCTGCGCAAACGGCGCAGCCTGAAAGTGCATCCCGCGCAAGATGCCTTTTCGTTTATTGAAAGAGATGTTGCATTCGTCAAGCTTGCCGCTCAAGCCGCGCGCAGCAAACTCTCGCTCCGACCAGCTCCGCGCAAAAAATCCACGCTCATCCTCTAACCGCTCAGGCTCAATGATGAACGCGCCTTTTAATTTAGTCTCTGTAAAAATCACTTCAAACCACTCTTACTTCTGGAATCGGGACGATGAAACGCCCGCCACGCTTTCTGTACTCAGCCTGTTGAGAGAGAATCTCTTCTTCAAAATTCCATGTCAGCAGCAGCACGTAATCGGGCATCGCTTCTAACAATTTCTCAGGCGCGTGGATGGGCAGATGCGTGCGCGGCGTGTAAAGCCCCTGCTTGATCGTGCTGCGGTCAACAACAAAATCAAGCGTCTCCCGGCCCAGACGGAAATAGTTGAGAAGCGTGCTGCCTTTCGCTGAAGCACCGTAAACGGCTATGCGTTTGCCCTGAGCTTTCAACCCGCGCAAGAGCGTCAATAAATCTTCGCGCAGCTTTTCAACCTTTGAGCTAAAAACAAAATAGAAGTCTTCTCTGTCAACTCCACATTCCGCTTCATCCTGAAGCAGACGATGGACGATATGAGCTTGTCCGCTGTCCGTTGTCCGTTGTGCAGCGTCCTTAACCGCGAAGATACGTAGCGAGCCGCCGTGAATGTCTAAGCGTTGAGCATCTGCGATGCGTAGGCCGTGACGGCGGAAGAGACTGTCAAGCGCGGTCAGCGAGAAGTAGCAGAGATGCTCGTGATAGATGGTATCGAACTCGCAACGGTCAATCATGTCTTTGACGTAAGGCGCTTCGATGACAGCAACGCCGTCGTCTTTCAAGAGCAGCGCAAGGCCGCGCACAAAACCGTTGAGGTCTGCGACATGCGCGAGAACGTTGTTGGCATGAATGACATCGGCGCGTTGCCCGTCGCCGCTGAGTTGTTGGGCCAACTGTTCGCCGAAGAATTCCGAGATGGTCGGAATGCCGCGCTCTTCACGCGCGACGCGCGCAATGTTTGCGGCAGGCTCTATGCCGAGCACAGGCACGCCAGCCTGTTTGTAGTATTGCAGTAGATAACCGTCGTTGCTGGCAATCTCCATGACGAGACTGTTGCTGTCTAAGCGGCGCGACGCGATGAGCTGTTCTACAATCTCGCGCGCGTGTCGCAGCATCGTGTCTGAGAAGGAAGAGAAATAAAGATACTCACGGAAAAGTTTTTCGGGCGGCACGGTCTCCGTGATTTGCACCAGAGCGCACTCAGTGCAGAAGACCAGATCGAGCGGGTACATCTCTTCCGGCTCATTCAACTGCTCGGCTTTGAGCAGCGAGTTTGCGAGAGGCGTGTGTCCGAGAGAGAGAATCGTCTTGAGGTCGCCTGCGCCGCATGAGCGACACGACACGGACGATGGACGATGGACGATGGACGATAAAAACTTGTCCGTTGTCCGTTGTCCGTTGTCCGTTGATGATTGCGCGCTGGCTGCGATGGGTTGTTCCGTCTGCGCGGCTGTCAATTCATCGTCCGGCGTCCATCGTCTATCGTTGGTCTTCATGCCAGAAAATCCCTGTACCAATCAATCGTGCGCCGTAAACCTTCATCGAGCGTAAAGAGGGGATGCCAGCTTAGAGCTTGTCTAGCTTTGGCCGCGCTCAAGTATTGATGGCGAATTTCATGTGTCGCTTCGTTGCGCACATCCGGCTCAAGCTCTGAATCCATCAGCTTCAAGATTCTTTCGACAAGCTCCAGCACAGTGACTTGAATCTCGTTCGAGAAGTTAAACGCTTGCCCGTAAAGCTGCGAATCTTGCGCCAGCTTTTCCGCGAGCAGCATATAGACCGCCGCGCCCTCTTCGACATAAAAATAGTCGCGCACATACTGCCCGTCAGAACGAATCACTGGACACTGGTCGCGCAAGACGGAGCGAATCGTGCCGGGAACAATACGATTCCAGTTGAGGTCGCCGCCGCCGTAAAAATTTCCGCAGCGCGTGATGGCAACAGGCAGGCCATACGTGACAGCGTAAGCCTGTGCGATGAGGTCCGCGCAGGATTTGCTCGTGTCGTAAGGATGACGGCCTTGAAGCGGCGTCTCTTCATCGTAGGGCAAAGCTTCGTGGTCACCGTAAGCTTTATCAGAAGATGCAAGCACTATCTGTTTGACCAGAGGGCTGCGACGACAGGCTTCAAAGAGCGACCATGTGCCCTGAATGTTCGTCTCAAACGTCGAGACAGGATTGCGGTTGGCAATCGTCACGATAGTCTGCGCCGCGAGATGAATCACCGTGTTGATTTCATATTCGCCGAGCGTGCGCTCCATCAAAGCCTGATCGCACACATCGCCGCGCACAGTCTTAACCTTCTCAATCAAGCTGCTTCGCACCATCTCGCTCTGCGGAACCCAATCGCGCACAAGACAAACCACATCCGCGCGCGCTTCAATCAAACGCCGCACGAGCCACCCACCAACTAAGCCGGTAGCTCCTGTAACGAACACGGGACGATCAAGCCAGAAACCTTTCATTCCCACACCTTCCAGGGAGCTTGTCGCTCATGCCACAAGCTTTCAAGCAAACGTTTGTCTCTTAAAGTATCCATGCACTGCCAGAATTTATCATGACGATAGGCGACGAGTTGACGGTCGCGCGCGAGTTGCTCAAGAGCGTCTGCTTCCAAGCTGTCATCGTCGCCTTTCAGATAATCAAAGACGCCCGGCTCAAAGACCATGAAGCCGCCGTTAATCCAGCCTTCGCCAATCTGCGGCTTCTCGACAAACTCCGTGACGAGATCGCCGTCGAAGATGAGGCCGCCGAAGCGCGCGGGCGGACGCACGGCTGTGACGGTGGCGATGCGCCCGTGCGTGCGGTGAAATTCGAGCAGCTCAATCATATTAATGTCGCACACGCCGTCGCCGTAGGTGAGCATAAACGTCTCCGGCTGTAGCCAACGCTCAAGACGCTTGAGACGCCCGCCCGTATTGGTCTCAACGCCCGTGTCCATCAGGTGAACAGACCAATCTTCGCAATCGCGTTGGTGTACATTGACGCTGCCGCTCGAAAGATCAATCGTCATGCTTCCGCTCAGGCTTTGATAATCAAGAAAGTAACGCTTGATGATTTCGCCTCTGTAGCCGAGCGCGATGAAGAATTCTTTGAAGCCGTAATGCGCGTAGTGCTTCGTGATGTGCCAGAGGAGCGGACGCCCTCCGATCTCCACCATAGGCTTCGGCTTGACCTCTGTCTCTTCAGACAGGCGCGTCCCGAATCCTCCGGCAAGAATGACGACTTTCACAGGGTTGTCTCCTCTATCATCTTTGCCGCGACGCTTTCATCAAGAGCATGACTAAACTGTGTGGTCCATTTCAAAAGCGGCCTGACCACGCCGGGGAACGGCCCTGTGAAATCGCCGCGCGCCGAATCGCCGTCAAGACTGTCAATCACTTGGAAGGCGACTACTTCGCGCTCGTAAAAATGAACCTTGACAGGATTCATAGTGCTCAACGCCGCCCCGACGAGCAGCGTGCCTTCTGCGAGGTAGTTGCCGGGAATCCAGATCGTGCTGACATATCGCCCGACGGGGCGCGGACGCCTGTGCCACTCAGGGTCATGGTCGCTTGCCAGAAAAACGCAGACGCCCTCCTGATTATAGAAATGAAAATTAGGAATCAAAATGTGTCCGGGCGTGTGTACTTCAAATTCCATCTCGATAAGGACGGGACGGCGAATGTCTATGGCGTCGTTCATCTCTCCGCCTTCGGTTCGCACGCGCACGGCGCACAGGCGAGCGATCTCGTTGCCGGGCCTCTCCAACGCATCGGGCCATTCACGCGCGCACGCAGGACCAAGCCCGTCCCTGAGATATGCGCTCACGACCTCCTGCGCCCCTCCATCCGCAATCACACTGCCCTCGTCCAACAGAATCGCGCGCTCACACAATCTTGTAATCGTTGACATATTGTGCGAGACAAAGAGCACTGCGCGGCCCTGCCGTCCAACGTCCTGCATCTTGTCCATGCACTTCTGTTGAAAGCGCACATCGCCGACAGCAAGCACTTCATCAATAATCAGAATCTCAGGCTCAAGATGCGCGGCGACGGCGAAAGCGAGGCGCACATACATGCCGCTCGAATAACGCTTCACAGGAGTGTCGAGAAACTTTTCAACTTCCGCGAAAGCGACAATCTCATCAAACTTTCTTTCAATCTCTGCGCGCGCCATCCCAAGTATCGCGCCATTTAAGAAAACGTTCTCGCGTCCAGTCAACTCCGGGTGAAACCCTGTGCCGACTTCGAGCAGGCTGGCGATTCTTCCATAAAGCTCAACGCGCCCCGTCGTCGGCTCCGTGATGCGCGAGAGAATTTTCAGCAGCGTTGACTTGCCCGCGCCGTTGCGCCCGATGATGCCGACAACCTCGCCTTGCTCAATCGTGAAGTTCACATCTTTGAGCGCCCAGATAGTATTTTGCGATGAAGCCTTCTGATTCATCTCGCGCAGACGCTTGAAAGGCGCGCGCACCGCATCCACAATCGTTTCGCGCAGCGTCTCATACATCGCCTCTCTAGCACCGAGCCGATACTGCTTGCTCAGATTCTCGACTTTTACAATCGGCTTCATAAATTAAAGGGTAAAAAGAGAAAGGGGAAAAGGGGAAGAGGGTAAAAGGAAGAAAGAAGCTTGCCGCCCATCTTATCTTTATTCCCTTTTACCCCTTTACCCATTTCCCCTCTTCCCCCTTTCTTATACGATGTCTGCGAAACTCTTTTCCATGCGGCGGAAAGAGTAGGACGAATAGACTAGGAGGACGAGCGCGATTAAAGTGGAAATGGCGAGCGCAGTCCAATCAAACGCTCTGCCAAAGAGGCAAGAGCGAAAACCTTCGATGATGCCCGTCAAAGGATTGAGCATGAGCAGCCCACGATACTTCGCGGGCAGAAACGTCGAAGGATAAATGACCGGCGAGACGAACATCCACAACTGAATCAGAAACGGCAGAGCGAAACGCACGTCCCTGTATTTGACATTCAAAGCCGAGAGCCACATCCCCATCCCCAGAGCAAGCAACGCCGTCAACAGCACTAGCGGAAACAGCATCAGGATATTCAAGCTCAGCGCAACGCCGTAGTAAAACATTAAAGCTATCAAAATCAGAAACGCGACGGCGAAGTCAACCAGCCCTGCCGCGACCGCCGCGCCCGGAATAATCATACGCGGAAAATAGACTTTCGTGATCAGGTTTGCGCTGCCCACGAGGCTGTTGCCGCTACTGGAGAGCGCGTTCGAGAAAAATGTCCACGGCAACAGCCCCGCGTAAGCGAAGATTGGATAGGGAATGCCGCCCGTCTGCGCTTCGATTCCGGCGAGCTTGCCGAAGAAGAGCGTAAAGATAATCATCGTAAAGAGCGGCTGAATGATGGCCCACGCGACGCCTAACGCCGTTTGCTTGTAGCGCACTTTGACATCGCGCCACGTCAGGAAGTAGAGCAGCTCACGATTGGCCCACAAATCGCCAAGCCTGAGCGCAACCCAGTTTCTCGTCGGCTCGATAACGATGAAGGGCTTCTCCTGTAAGAATAGATTGTGAGGCTTCTCTCCGGCTTGATCTTCTGATTCGGTAGTCGTTGTCGCCACAATTATTTGTCGCACGTTCCGGCTCTTTTCGCCAGTCATCAAAAGCCGCTCAGACCTCAATAGCTTCCTTGCTATCAATGGCCTTACAGCGCGCGCGTCTATCCTCTATCCTGTCTTTAGCGTTCCATAGTTAATGAGAGAAAAAGTCTAGCCGCCAACCATGTGTGCGTCAAGACAAGGGATGAGGGCAGAGGGATGAGGGATGAAGTAAGAACTGTTCTTTGCCCGTAGTCAGTAGTCCGTTGTTTGTTATTGCTGGGACGAGTGCCGGAGGCAAGCCTTCAATCTGATTCCCACTCAAAAGAACTGACTACTAGGCGATTGACAGCTTTTCTTTCATCCCTCATCCCTCTGCCCTTTGCCCTGCTCTTCTACGGTCTTTCCCATGTGGAGCCGTCCGTGTATTCGACCTTGATGACGAGAATCTGTTCCGTCGGCTTGCCCGGCTTATCAATGGCTTTGACGTTGAGCACCTGAACGGGAGGACTGGTGGATGAGACGGTAATCTGCTCGTCTTTGCCCGGCTCAATCTTTTTGTCGCTGTGGAAGCGATGATGTGAGACTTCTTTCGGGTTGTTCGGATCAATGAAGACGTAATCCCAATCAATGGATTTGATAGTTTTCGTGTTGCTGCTGTTCCTGATTCTGACTCTGTATTGATAGCCTTTGGTCTGCGCCTCATTGGATGGATGGCTGCGTGTGCGTGGCTCCCTGCGACGCGGAGCGCCAAAAGGGTCTCTCGTCGGTCTGGGGTCCATGGCGTCTTCCACTTCAGCCTGAATTTGCTGTGCCGCAATCAGATCATATTCGCTCCAACTATATTTAAGAATCTCCAC
>JBAWGU010000330.1:0-5585 GCA_049593215.1 Pyrinomonadaceae bacterium | reverse complement strand
AACGGTGCGGGCAAGTCAACCTTTATGCGCGTCTTGAATGGCGCGTTGCCGCCTGCGCGCGGCGAGGTGTTGCTCGACGGCAAACCTTTGCGCTCCTTTGCGCGGCGCGCTGTGAGTCGTCGCATCGCTGTCGTAGCTCAAGAGGCTGATCTGCGTTTTCCTGTGACGGTGATGGAGTTTGTTTTGGGCGGGCGTTATGCGTGGTCGGGCACGGGCGCGTGGGGATGGGAGACGGAGCGTGATGTGGAAGTCGCGCGGGAAGTTTTGCGCGAGACGGAGTTGGAAGAGTTCGGAGCGCGTTTGCTGACGGAGCTTTCAGGCGGCGAACGCCAGCGCGCAGTTCTTGCACGCGCGCTCGCCACAGAAGCCTCTACACTTTTACTTGACGAGCCGACAGCGAATCTTGACCTTGCGCATCAGGCTGCAATGCTCGCGCTCGTTCGCGCACGCTCGGATGAGCGCGGGGCGGCAGTGATTGTCGTGACACATGATTTGAATCTTGCGGCAGAGTTTGCTGATCGCGTGCTGCTCCTTAAAGCAGGGCGCACGCTCGTCGCGGGTTCGCCGCGCGAAGTTTTCACGCCGGAATACATGAGAGAGGTTTTCGAGTTAGAAGTTTTAGTTGACGGGCACCCTTTAACGGGCGCTCCGCGAATCACGCCGGTGCATCCATTCCGCCGGTAAGCAACAACACGAGCGACGGATCAGGGAAGGCGGTGCAAAGCCGCCACTGCCCGCGCAACTGTAAGCGGCAACAATCTTCCGCGAGTCTTTAGCCACTACTCAAGAGCAGGGATGAGGGATGAAGGATGAAGGATGAAGTGAAAAGCAATAGCTCGTATTTCATCGTTGATTGTTCTCTCTCTTCCTTGAATAGAGCGGGAAGGCATGGAGGAAAGGAAACGAGTAAGGGATAAGGGATGAGGGATGAATGAGAGAAGACTCAACATGAGTCATTATTCTTTCATCCTTCCGCCTTCATCCTTCATCCTTGCTCTCATGGCCGCGAGTCAGGAGACCTATTCGTTGCTCTTTGACAGGCTCGCACTGCGACGGGCAGGAGAAGCTACCATGAAGAAAATAAGAAAAAGAAGTTTTGCGGTAAGAAGCTCAAAAGCAAGGTTGATGAGCGCGATGCTCATGCTGCTTTGCCTGTGTTCAATCAATGCGTTTGCTCAGGGCGGAGCGACCGTTGCGGGACACGTGACGGATGAGCGTGGCGCAAACATTGTGGGCGCGGAAGTGGTTTTGCGCTCGCGCACGGGCACAAGGCTTTTTGCGCGAACAGACGCGAACGGCGTCTATGCCTTCAAAGGTCTGGGCGCGGGTGATTACATCATCGAAGTTAAGGCGCGCGGGTTTGCCGCTACAACTTCGGATGAAATCATGGTTGAGCGAGGGCAGGCGTTGACGCAGGATTTCAAACTCAACGTCGCGGCTGTGAATGAGAATGTTGTGATCGTTGCTGCCGGAACGCCGCAGCGCGCGGACGAGGTTTCAAAAGCTGTCACGATTCTTGATGACCAGCAGATTGAGGCGAAAAGAGAATTGACACTGACGGAAGCTTTGAGGGGAACGCCGGGCCTGCGCGTGCAGCAGCAAGGCTCGCCGGGCGCGCTGACGACTTTGCGCTTGCGCGGGCTGAGAAATTACGACACGGCGATTCTGCTTGACGGACTACGTGTGCGCGATGCTTCCGACATTAACGGCTCTGCTGTCTCAATCATTCCAGACCTGCTGCCTGTTGACCTAGACCGCGTGGAAATCCTGCGCGGCTCAGGCTCTTCCATCTACGGCACGAACGCCATCGGCGGCGTCATCAACATTGTCCCGAAGACCGGCGCGGACAAGTCGCGTTTTGAAGCGGGATTCGATGGGGGCAGCCTCGCGCTCTTTCGTGAGAGCTTGAAAGGCTCCGGCGGCATTGGCGAACGTGGTGGGTTCAGCTTTGGCCTGACGCGTCTGGATGTGCGGCGCGGCATTGATCGTCAAGATGAGTATGGCAACACTGCCGGAAGCGCGCGTGTGCAATTCAACGTGACGCCTTCGATCAGCATCGCAGCAAATTTTTACGGCACGATCTCTAATGCGCGTCTTAACGATAATCCGTTTGCGCTGCCCGCCGCTTTCACTTCAAGCGAGCTTAACCCGCGCGCCGTTGTGGGCCAAAATTTTCAACCGGATTTCAACAACCCCGATCAGGGTCGGCGCAATCGCGTGCTGGTCGGCTCGGTTCGCTTGACGCAGCGTGTCAACGAGATTCTTTCTTACACGATTGCCTATCAAAGAGTTTCCGTTAATCGTCGCAACTACAACGGAGCGCAAATTGATCCGCGCTTCGCTTCTTTCTACCCGTTCGGCGATTTCGAGTTTAACAGCATCAAGCGGAGCGCGACGGACACAGTTGATGCTCGCGCGAACCTGCGGCTTGGGCGAACGAATCTCCTGACCGCAGGTTTTGAGTTTGAGAGAGAGAATCTCTTTCAACAGGACATTCCATCGTTCAGTCCCTTTGGCAGCACGACGGACAGGCAGCGCACCTTTGCGCTCTTCGGGCAGGACCAAATTCTCCTCTTTGACGAGCGGCTGCAAATCTCTGTCGGAGTGCGCCAGCAGTTTTACAGAATCCGCGCCGCAGACCGTCCCGGCGCTTTGAGCGGCGTCACGGCTGAGAGTTCTCTGACAGGCGACGGCTCGTTTGCCTACTTCATTCGCTCAACGAACACAAAGCTGCGCGCACACATCGGCAACGGCTTTCGCGCGCCGTCGTTGTTTGAGCGTTTCGGGCAGGGAGCATTCGGGAGCGCGGGCGTTGTGCGCTTCGGCGACCCGACGCTGCGTGCGGAGCAATCCATCAGCGTTGACGTTGGGTTTGACCAGCGTTTGATGAATGATCGCCTGCGCTTTGGCGCAACCTATTTCTACACGCGTTTGCAGCGCGTCGCGTCGTTCACAAGTTTCACGGCTGACCCGCTCGGCCTGGGCCGCTTCAACGGTTACGTCAATCGCCCCGGCGGAATGTCGCGCGGCGTAGAGAGTTTCTTTGAAGCAGCGCCATTGGCCGGAATGAATTTGCGCGCGGCTTACACCTACACAAACTCTGATCGCTTTGATCCTGCGCTGGGCTTGCAGCAGGAGTTCGTCATTCCTAAACACCTCTTCGGCCTGACGCTCAATCAACGCTGGCGCGCATTTCTCTTCAACTTTGATCTCAACCGCACAGGCTCGTTTATCGCGCCCATCTTTGA
The DNA here is from genome assembly GCA_049593215.1 of Pyrinomonadaceae bacterium. Lineage (GTDB taxonomy): Bacteria > Acidobacteriota > Blastocatellia > Pyrinomonadales > Pyrinomonadaceae > JBAWGU01. The sequence goes on along the minus strand of JBAWGU010000330.1, from coordinate 2,337 downwards.
GAACAACTTTCCTTTTCGTCAGGCTAACCTGCGTTTCAATGGCTATACGAAAGCAGATCTCTTCGGAAGTTATGAACGCTCGATGGGTGAGCGCATGACGTTAATTCTATTTGGAGGCGCGGAAAATATTTTCGATCAAAAATATTTTGAGAACGGCTTTCGCGCAACCGGCGTGATGGGCAGAGGCGGGATTAACCTTCGCTTCTAGCGAAAGAAGGCAAAAGTAAAAAGGTAAAAGGCAAAAGTTAGGCGGAAACCATTTTTAATTAAATCACTCAAGTTGAGTTTTTAATTAAGAGTTGGCTTCCCCCGAACTTTTGCCTTTTTACTTTTACCTTTTACCTTCTTCAGTCGCTTGCCATGTCGGCTTTCGTCATGAAGCCGCCGATCAGGAAGACCAGACCGAGTAGGACATGCACAACATGGTCCATCGTCCCAAATTCGAGTGTGTGCGGTAGAAGGACCAGAAGGTGAGAGTTAGCCGACATGTCGGGCATAGACGGCATCCCCGGATGTCCGGCAACGAAGCCTACGATGCCAAGCAAGAGATAGACTGCTCCGAAAACCAGACAGAACATGCGCGCTCCGCCCAACGTTCCTGCGAGACCGAAGTAGAGGGCAACCGCGCCGGAGATGATATGTATAAGGTTGTGAGCGAGGCTCAGGTGAGTGCCGAGGAATCCGGGCATGACGAACCCGATAATCCCGACCAGGATGAACGCCGCGCCCAGGATTGTTGCGATGGTCTTTGCCATAGTTTCTCTTTGACTCCTTTGTCAGAGGGGGGTTACAAACATGAGCGGCTTGCGCGTCCGTTAGTCAAAACGCCGCCGCCCTCTTCAAATACAAGTCCGCTAGTTCGATGCGCGGATTCTACACCAAAACGGCCCAAACATTTGCAAAGATTTTGCTGAGCGTGTCGAACATCTCACTTTGTTGAGCGCACATTTCCGCGAATGCTATACTCAGTACGTCCAAAATCATTTTTCGGATTTATGAAAGGCTGTCCGTAGTCAGTTGTCCGTTGTTCGTGGCTGCGGAGTTGAGGGCTGAAGATAAAGCATTCATCATTATCAGCACTCAAAACAACGGACTACCGACAACGGACAAAGGGCAAATTTATGAAAGAAGGTTGGGAGACTGTCATCGGTCTGGAGATTCATGCGCAGTTGAGCACCGAGTCTAAAATTTTTTGCGGGTGCTCGACGCGGTTTGGCGACGAGCCGAATGCGAATACGTGTCCGGTCTGTCTGGGATTGCCGGGCGCGCTGCCCGTCTTGAATCGCCGCGCGGTTGAATTGGGCGCACGCGCTGCGCTCGCTCTGGGTTTGCAGATTAACGAGCAGTCAATCTTTGCGCGCAAGAATTATTTCTATCCTGACTTGCCGAAGGGTTATCAAATCTCGCAGTTTGACCAGCCGTTTTCGGAGCGCGGCGAGTTGGAGATTATGACTGCGGAACGCGACGAGGGTGGACACCCTGTTGAGTGGCGCGTCAAGAAGCTGCGCGTGACGCGCCTGCATCTTGAAGAGGATGCTGGCAAGAATGTCCATGAAGGTCTGCCCGAAGTTGATCGCTACTCCTACATTGATCTCAATCGCGCGGGCACTCCGCTCGCGGAGATTGTGACCGAGCCGGATTTTCGTTCCTCCTGGGAAGCTTACGATTACGTCAACTACGTGCGGCGTGCGCTGACGTGGGTGGGCGCGTCCGAAGCGGACATGGAGAAGGGAAATCTGCGTTGCGAGGCAAACGTCTCTGTGCGGCGCGTGGGCGATGAGACGTTTGGCACGAAGGTCGAGTTGAAAAATTTGAATAGCGTGCGCTTCATGCAGCGTGCGATTGAGTTTGAGATTGAGCGGCAGATTGCGCTGATTGAAAGCGGCGGGCGCGTCACGCAGGAGACGCGACTGTGGGACGATAAAGTTGGCGAGACGCGCGTGATGCGCTCGAAAGAAGAGGCGCACGACTATCGTTATTTTCCTGAGCCGGATTTGCCGCCGCTCGTCGTTTCAAGCGAGTTCATAGAGAACGTGCGCGCTGCGATGCCTGAGCTGCCCGATGCGCGGCGCAAACGTTTCATGGAAGAATACCAGCTCTCCTTTAACGACGCTTCGCAACTGACTTCGGAGCGTGCGCTGGCAGACTATTACGAACATGCCGCGAAGGCTGCCGCTAATCCGCGCGGGGCTGCCAACTGGGTAAGAACGGAGTTGCTGCGCGTGTTGGAATCTGCGGGCACAGACGTGAGCGCGTGCCCTGTCTCGCCCGATGAGCTAGGCGCGCTGGTGCGTCTGATAGACGAAGGAAAGATTAGCGGCAAGCAGGGCAAGGACG
>JBAWGU010000329.1:0-5203 GCA_049593215.1 Pyrinomonadaceae bacterium | reverse complement strand
CTGCGGTGAATCTCGACTCATCTCCCACTCATCTTCAATTTGACCCACTATCGTTCCGCAACCCTGTTGCATTATCCACTTTTCCCTCCTTCTTATGATGATTTTGCTTTTTCCTTTCGCTCCGTTTGTGTTAAATTCCCTTCTGTTCGAAAGTCCGTTGAATGGTGCGCGCTCAACACGTGGGAGTGAAAGGGCAGCGCACCGTGACCTACCAAACCCGACACAGCCACAAACGAACTGAAAAGAACGATTTATTCGGACTTTATACAGACTTGCATGATCAAACGTTCTCACACCGGCAGTAGTGATTCGTCGCATAAATCGTCAGCTAAAGATCAAGAGATAGTTGACCTGGCAGATGCGCGTGCGCGTCTGCGCTCACGCGTGCGCGGGCATGTCTCGCGTGAAGAGATTGTGAGCGAACTCGAAGGCGTGCGCGAGCTGCTCGATCAGGGTCTCTCGACGGAAGCGAAATCTCAACTCACTTCGCTGATTGCAGTGGCGCGGCATGACGCATCGCTGCTGGCGCAGGCGCGTTGCGCGCTCTCCGTCGCCCTGGAGATGCAGGGCCGCTATCGTGAATCGCTCGAAGCCATTCAGATGTACGAGACGCCTGAATCGCAGCGCGCTCTCAATGCGGATGCTTTGAACTGTTTAAGAGTCCAGATCAGCCTCGCCTACAACTACAACGGCGATCATCCGAAAGCCATCGCGCTTCTGAATGTAGCGTTGCGCGAATCAACGGAGCGCGAATCAGACGCGCAGGCGGGCGCAGTCTATGCCGCACTGGCGCGCGTCTATCGCAGCATCAACGAGTACCCGATTGCGCGCGACAACTCGCAGCGCGCCCTTGAGCATTATCGTCATACAGGCGACTGGCGCGGCCTCGCCGAAAGCTATTACGGCATTGGCCTCGCGGACACTTACGAAGGAAATTATGAAGCCGCGCTTGAGAATTACGAGCAGGCATTGAAGCTCGTCGGCGAACATCCGGCCTCTTACCTGCTCGGCAGGCTGTACAGCAATGTGGCCGGAGTCTGCTGGTTTCTGCGCCGCCCGCAGGAAGGCATACACTATTTAGAGAAGGCCATCAGCTACTACGAGCGCACGGAGCATAAGGCCAACGCCGCAGACGGCTACAACAATCTCGGCATCAATCTTATTCTCGTCGGACAGTGGACACGCGCGCAGGAATCTCTTGAGCGTGCGCTCACGCTCGCCTCAGAGATAGACGAGCGCGGCGCGAAAGTGCCTATGATTTTGGATTCGCTCGGCGACCTCTGCATGTTGCGCGGCGAGCTTGAGGATTCGCAGAACTATCTTGAGCGCGCCGTCACGCTTGCCACAGAGAATGGCAACAAGTGGTACGCCGGACAAGCTCTGCGCACGCTCGGTCGCTGTTACCTGATGATGAATGACCGCGCGCTCGCTCTCTCAAAGGGCCAGCAGGCTCTCGCCTACGCCGAGCGCATAGGTGATCGTCAGGCCATCTGCGAATCGAGATTGCTGCTGGCGGAAGCTCACCTGCTCTGCGGCGAGACGGAAGAAGGCGCGGAACTACTGCAAAAGGTTCTGGAAGAGACAACGGACACCGCGACGGACCTCTCCATCTCAGGAGAAGCGCAACGCATCTACGGCCTGCTCGCAATGGCGCAGGGAGATTCAACAGCCGCCGCGCAACATTTCAGCCGCAGCGTTTCCATCTTCGACATGCTCGGCGACCGCTATCGCGGAGCGCGCGCGCACAGCGAGCTTGGCCGCGTCTATTCCTCAACGCAAGCAGAGCGCGCCGCAGAACATCTCTCGCGCGCCGCACACACTTTCCACGAACTCGGCGCGCGCCTTGACCTTGAACGCGCCGAACAAGCTCTCGCAACTCTGGACAACAGCACGCACAAAGGAAAGCAAGAGGAACGCTCCGCGCTCTCGCAGCTTCTCATGCTCCGTCTTGCCGAAGCCGTCGCCTCGCGCGAGTTGCTCCTGAGAGAACTCGCCGCCGTGGTTGATCAGGAGATTAACGCGCAGCGCGTCCTGATTCTTGAGCCGGGCGAAGAAGGAAAGGTCAAGACGGTGATCGCACACGGCTGCTCGCCAAAAGAGATTGAGCAATACGAAATTGAATTGGGCCAGACGAGAACCAGCGCAGAGCGTGAGCAGCTCGCGCAGAAGCGCAACGCCTTTATCGTCCAACTGCGCGCCACCAACGCTCTGCCCGCCATCCTCGTGATAGAGCCTAGAGACAAAGCGACGCTGCCCGGCGGTCTTTCCCTCGAACCGCTCCTGCGTATCGTCGAACTCGGCATGGACGTTTGCGCTCTGCGCGCACGCGCACAGACAGGTCGCGGCGCGGAAGAACAGTCCACGCTTGCAGGCGCGAGCCTCATGCCCGGCTTCATACACTCAAGCCCCGCGATGACGCGCCTCGTCGAAGAGGTCCACAAGATTCGCTCTTCGGATGTGACGGTGCTCGTTACAGGCGAGAGCGGCACGGGCAAAGAACTCGTCGCGCGCGCCATTCACGCTATCTCTTCGCGGCGAGCGAAAGTCTTCGTTCCCTTCAACTGCACCGCCGTTCCGAAAGAACTCTCCGAAGGCTATCTCTTCGGCTATCGTCGCGGCGCGTTCACAGGCGCGGTCAACGATTCTCCCGGCGTGATCCGCACGGCTGCGGGCGGCACACTCTTTCTGGATGAAATCGGCGATCTTCCTCTGGACGTGCAGCCCAAGCTTTTAAGATTTTTGCAGGAGGGCGAGATTCAACCCTTAGGCGAGCAGCGTCCCATACAAGTTGACGTGCGCATCATCGCCGCCACCAACACAGACCTTGAAGAGATGGTCGCGCAGGGACGTTTCCGCGAAGACCTCTACTATCGCCTCAACGTCATTCGCCTCAGAGTTCCCCCCTTGCGCGAACGCCGCTCCGAGATTCCGACCATCGTCAACTATTACATCAACCACTACTCCGCCAAGTTTGGCCGCCGCGACATACAGATTACGCCGCCCTCTGTTGATCTACTGATGGTCTCGGATTGGCCCGGCAACGTCCGCCAGCTCTGCAACGAGATTCAAAGAGTCGTCGCGCGCTCGGAAGACGGCACGGTGATCACGCCCGATCATCTCTCGCCCGAACTCAAGCGTATCTCTTCGCCCGTCACGCCCGCGTCTCCGCTCTCAGCCGTCAGCGCCATCGCCACTGCTCCGGGCCAAGACCTCAATCTGGCAAACGCTATGGCAGACCTCGAACGCCGCATGATCGCCGAAGCCCTGCGCAAACACGGCGGCAACATCTCGCGCGCCGCGCGCGAACTCGGCCTCACACGTCGCGGCCTCTACCTCAAACTCGAACGCCACGACCTCAGCGCCAGCGCGTAAAAAGCGTCAGATTACAGTTTTGAGTTTTCAGTTTGAAAGCCCTTGAGCTTTTCCCAATCTGAAGTTTGAAATCTCAAATCTCAGATTTATTCAACCAACTGAAAGCTGAAAACTCAAAACTGAATTAAACCGTTGACGCGAGCTTTGAAGCGGAGTAAGATGCGCGCCATCTGGAACGGATGCTGAATGTATCCGCTCGCATGTGAGGATACTCCTTGAGGAACGTGAGGACAGAGCGGCGAGTCTTAATCGGCTCGCCGCTCTGAATTTTATGGAGCCTGATGAAGACCGCCAGCGTGACTGAAAACTCTCAAACCGATGCAGCGTAGACGCTCATCCGTCTCTTTCAGCATTAAGTCGGCGCTCACGAAAGAAAAGAAACAACGGCAAAGCCAGAGACACCCCGACCGCCAGATTGCAAACCACATAGACCCACAAATTCTTCATCCCACGCCGCCGCCCCTCCGAGAAAACCAGCAGCCACAGCACAAACGACGACACAATAACATCCAGCCCGAAGAAGGCCGATACATGATTCTGGAACAACTGCCTGAAGAGCAACGGCACATCCAACCCATACGCCCCCAGAAACGGAATTAACTGCGAAAGCGGAAGCACCGCACCCAGGATGGCTAAAATAAGATAAAGCCACTGCATAAGTCTCCCTCCAACTCAGAAATTCGGCACATCGCCGCCTGATTGTACCTGCGAATCGAAGCAACGCGAAGCAACCCATCGCTACTGGAATTGAGATGCGCCTGATTCAGAGTATGTATGAGGTGAATCTTAAACCGAAGTTCTACGCGCAAGTAGCATAATCCAGTCAAAGGGCTTTGACCCAAATTCAATTTTGACTCAAAACTAAGTAGTTTGACCCAAAAGTCGGCTTGCAACATAGTTGCAGAAAAGGCAATTGAAAGCGACTCCAAACAGTGATATAAGGCGCGACACTCGGATGGATGCTGAAGTAGGTCCGTCCGTGAGCGTCAGACGGCGTGAGGACGTTTGACACGACTCTCTCTAATGGGAGAAAGGATTAGCGGCGGAGTTTCCAAAAGCTTCGCCGCTTTTCTTTTGGGCAGGATTATTTTCTAGCTTTTTAGTCTGCGGATGACAGGTGCTCGAAGTGGCAGCAAGTCTCTGTGCTCTTTTCAAGTGCCCGAGCGATTCTCTGATGAGAAGTGCCAAGCAAATGGGCTTCCTGTGTCACACTGCCATTAGCCCTCACGAGCGCATCTTTAATCAGATCGTGTTCATAGCATTGTAGCTTCATAAGCGGAGTAATGTTGAGACAACCTTTAGCATGATAAAAGCAAAGTTCGGTGGTAGCCTGAGAAGTAAGACCTATCAAGCGCAAGTGAATGAAGCGTTGTGTAAGATTCTCTGTCACAATCTTTGTTGTCTCATTCAATCTATTTATGAACTTGGTATAGAGCCTACGTTTTGGGAGTAATATCTATCCATCCTTGATTTATATCTTCCCACTTAGCATCAAAATCAAGAGGGTATAGAGGCTGATTCATGGCATCCATAGTGACGCGCAAAAAGCAATTACTATCGAGTATCTTTCGATAGTCGCCGTCTGCATTTATGTGTCCCTCTATTCTGTGAAAGGGCGTCTGTGTCCTGCCTTCGATAGATAAATTTCTGCGCTCCCATTTTAGTTCTTTCTTGGATAGTGGATGCGCTTCGCCCAAAATCGCTTCGTACAAGTCTTGGCTTATCAGAGGGATTTCCGATTCTGTGCCATCTTCATTCAGTTTAATTAGCAAGACCTTTACACTCTTAACTGTAAGAGGGTTTATGTCAGTGTTTTCAAAGGCAATGTAGA
>JBAWGU010000328.1:0-2755 GCA_049593215.1 Pyrinomonadaceae bacterium | reverse complement strand
GTCAGTGTCCGCGCAGGAATTTCTGTATGTACGAGTCTTCGGTTTTGCGCAGCGCTTCGTCTGTGCCACTGAAGATCACATTGCCCTGTTTAATCATCATCACTTTGGTGTTGATAAGGCAGAGACGCTCGCCTTCTTTCTCGAACACGACTTCGCCTTCGTCGTTGACGACTGCATATTCGGAGCTGAGATAGTCAAGATTGTTCATCTCGTGCGTGACGAAGATAGAAGAGACATCTTCGAGGTCGCGCAGCTTCATGGCAAGCTCGCAGATGGTGCGCGCAGTCGGCGGATCGAGTCCGGCTGTCGGTTCGTCGAAGAGAACAATTTTAGGATCGCCGATGAGCGCGCGCGCAATGCCGACCCTGCGACGCATACCGCCTGAAAGCTCGCTCGGCATCTTGTCAATCGCGTCTTCGAGATTGACGAAGCGAAGCATCCGGCGGACTTCCTGCTCAACCTCTTCTTCCGGCACGCTCTGCTCATGCAGGCGATAGGCGACGTTATCGTAAACGGAAAGAGAATCGAAGAGCGCGCCCTCTTGAAAGACCATACCGATTTTCTTGCGCACTTTCATCATCTGCACTTCCGTGTAGTTGGTGATGTCTTCGCCTTCAACAAGAATCTGGCCTTCATCTGCTTTAAGGAGGCCAAGCACGAGCTTGATGATGGTTGATTTGCCGCCGCCCGATCCGCCCAGAATGATCTTGGTCTCGCCCTTCATCACTTTGAAGCTGAGGCCGTTGAGAATCTTGCGCTCATCGAACGAGAGATGAACTTCGCGGAACTCTATGGCGGGGATCGCGCGGTCGCTGTCGTCCACTTCGGCGAAAGTGGATTCGGCAGCGTTCGCGCTGACTTGCCCGTCAGTTGTCGCGGACGAGTGAATTTCTAAGTCTGTTGTTGCCATATCAGAAAAAGAGATTTACTTCGGCATGTCCAGAACAAGCTGAAGCGCCTTCGCCAGAAAGAAGTCCGCGACGATGACAATGATTGACGCCGTCACCACCGCAGAAGTCGTCGCGCGTCCGACGCCGACTGTCCCGCCTTCCGTATTCAAACCCTTATAGCACGCAATCGTCCCGATAATCAGCGCGAAGACGATGGGCTTGATGATGCCTCCAATAATATCATCTGTCGTGATGCCGTGGCGCACCGAAGATATAAAAGTGCCAATGGGCATCCCGTAGAGCAGCGTTGCCACTGTGCCGCCGCCGCCGATGCCTACTACGTCCGCAATGACAGTGAGAAGCGGCAGGGTGATGATGAGCGCAATCAGGCGAGGCGCGACGAGTTTGCGCACAGGGTCTGTGCCCAGAGCGCGCATCGCGTCTATCTGCTGCGAGACGGTCATCGAGCCAAGCTCTGCGGAGATGGCTGAGCCGACGCGCCCCGTGATCATCAAAGCCGTCAGCACCGGACCAAGCTCGCGCACGAGCGAGAGCGCCACCAGATAACCTGTCTGATCCGCCGCGCCGTAGTATTTGAGCGTCGGGAGCGTTTGCAGCGTCAGCACCGCGCCCGTGAAGAAACCTGTCAGGAGAATAATCGTCAGAGAGCCGACGCCGATGGCATCCATCTGCGCGATGGTCTCAGGGATGTAAGCAGGACGCTTGAAGAGGCCGCGAGCGGCGCGCGCCGCCAGCAACGTCGTCTCCTGCAATTCAAGCACAGAGCGCGTAGCGAAATTCATGCGTGAGTCGGGTAACAGACGCTAGAGCCTCAGCTTTTATCTTCGCGCCTGTTCGGATGACTAAAGTTTTTTGAAGAAAATTCCCGCTTGCCGTTAAAGCTGGCCCAATCAAAGCTTGAATCTACGGTAAATAGTATACGACACGAATGAGCGCTTATGATGCGCAAAATATGGTTGATGCGTCAAGCCTTGAAGGGAAAAGAGTGCGCAAAGGGCTTTGGTGAACAAGCGCAAAGATGACACGACTTTTTCATCAAGTAGGATTTTTGATGAAAAGTCGTTGTATAGCTATGTTGCCGTATATGATGACTCAAGCCGTACTTCTACGTCATTTACGCAGTATAATATTAGTTGGGCACTTCGCCTAAATGATCTCGCATAAAGAAGGAGCAAAGACAATGTTGAAACAATTTACCCTATGCCTTATGTTGATGTTGCTTTGTATTATGGGCGTTGTGTCTCAGTCACGCAGGCAGATTACTACTAAAGTTCAACAGGACATAGTTCAGCAAATGGTTCGTGATGGTCAGATTCAAAGCACTTGCGTTCAAGAGGAAGGCGGCGAATCGAAGGTTGTTGATATTGGTACCGTCAATCTAAATCGTGACGGAAAACCAGAATATGAGATATATGGTCATGGCTGTGCTTGCAATGGAGGGCGACGTTGCGATCAATGGCTTTATCGGCAAACAGCCAGCGGTTATGAACTGTTGTTGGGGCCTTTACAAGTAGATGGCTTTGATGTGAAGAAGTCTCTTACTAATGGATATTTTGATATTGCCATAGCTTCTCCTGCGGGTAATGACTACTTTGTAGAGCTTTACAAATATGATGGCAGCCGTTACCAATTGAGGGAGTGCGAAGATTGTGTATATATTGGCAGAAGACGTGGCTCTACTCATAAGTGTACGCGCGTCAAGTGCCCGCAATAGTCCTGAGTTGCTCTATTGGATAAGCAGTCTCTATATCTAATAGCGCGCCCAACAAGTCATTCGACCGGAGCGGTGATAGATCGTCTATTATGATTCTTCTGATCTCGCAGCTTGAATGGATTCGCGCCGC
>JBAWGU010000327.1:0-1589 GCA_049593215.1 Pyrinomonadaceae bacterium | reverse complement strand
CGCGCTCGGCGCGGGCGCGTTCACCCGCAAGCTGTGCGGCGGTCGCGCGTTGATTTTCCGATTCCTTCTGCGCTTCCTGCGCTTGTCTCTCACGCTCGGCGCTCGCTTCGGTCTGCGCGCTCTGTTGACGCACACGCGCATTGTCGAAGATCAGCCAACCGCCGACGATGAGCAACGCCAACGCCGCGAGAGCCGCGCCCCACTGCCACGCCGGACGCGAAAGATTGAGGCCGCGCCAAACGGAAAGCCGTCTCGAACGTTTTTGCCTCGTCGCAGCTTCCGTTGCCGTTTCCGCTCGCGCTTCAGCCGGAGTTTCTACGTGCGCTTTTGTCGTCTGCCGTGCCAAAACTTCCCCGGCGTGCGCTTGAAAGTCTTGCGCGAACGCCACCCGCTCGCGTCTCGTCGCGGAAGCCAGATAGTGAGTTTTGAACTGCGCGCGCGCCGCTTCGTCCAACTCGTCCTGCACGTATGCGTCAATCAAATCGTTCTCGACAGACCTTAAACTTTCCGCTACCTCGTCGTCCGTCACGCTCAACTCGTCCAGCCGCTCAGCCTCCGCCACAGGTAGAGAGCCGAGCAGATATTGTGTCAGCTTCTGATAGTCGTTTAATAATTCACTCATCTCGGAATCGCAGGCGAGACAAAATCCGTCTCACATTCATAAGACGATAGCGGCAAAGTGTTTCATCAGGTCAATCATGGCGAAGCGTTCCATCCTGCGCTGACGCACTCTCTCACACAGGTTTCGAGCTTGTCGCGGATGCGACAGGCGCGAATGCTCAGAGCGTTCATCGTAATCCCCAAATCTTCAGCCAGCGCGCGCCGGTGCTCGATCTTCACGCGCGCTTTGCCGACGTAGTATCGCGCGATGATTTCGCGGCTCGCGGACTCCAGCTTACTCAGACATTGCTCAAGACAATTCAAACGCTGCTCCTTTATCTTTCGTTCATCATCTGTTGCTGAGGTCGGCGGGTCATTGTCTCGTTGCGACTGTCGCCGCAGTTCATTCACAAGCGCATCGTCTTTCTGCGTCTCGCGCAGGTGTTCCATAAAGACGAAGCGCGCGACGATGTAACAATATCTCGCCGGAGCGTCGCCTTCGATTGCACCCGCTTCTTCTTCGAGTCTCCGCGCCACGCGATTCAAGGTTTCATCCGCGAGTTCGTCGGGACGCACGCAATTCTTGCGGTCGAAGTAAGCCACCAGCCGCCGCCGCATCTCCAAATACTTTTGCCCGTCGGAACTCGCGCCTTCGTCCAGCCAGTTGAGGAGGCGATGGAATGCTTCGGGGGTCAACTCCCAGAACCCCTTTCGCTCCACCATTCTCGAAGAAACTTCACGCATCATGTCCCTGACTGAAGAAAGCGCCGTCGGCGATCCGCACAAAGCATAAAGCTTCTGTTATGCGACATCAATGAGTATGATGAACGAAAGTGATAGCCCACTTTCTACAAGTCAAATCGTAACTCATAGACCGAATATTCGAAGAGTCAGCGTCTTCTATTATAACCTTTTGCAATTGGCTGTAAGCATAAGGATGAGGATTGAGGGTTCACGCAAAGGCGCTAAGAAAAGAAGAACTAAAGAAG
>JBAWGU010000326.1:0-2313 GCA_049593215.1 Pyrinomonadaceae bacterium | reverse complement strand
GAGTAAAGCTTGAGATGTTTTTTCGCCTGACGGGAAACATCAGTTATCCGTTAATGATTCTGGTGAGCCTGCTTCAGTTTCCGTTGCTGCTGGTGCGTTATCAACAGGGCTTCTATCATCTGATGCTCTTTGACGTGCCGCTGCTTTTCTTCTCGACCATTTCAGTTCTGCTCTTTTACGGAACGGGCGTGTGGTATCTGGACCAACACCGCGCGAAGCGTCTGCTGCATCTGCCGATGGTGATGGCAATCGGCATCGGGTTAGCGTTCTCTAACGCACGCGCCGTGCTGGAAGCTCTGATGGGCATCAAGACTGAATTTGTGCGCACGCCAAAGTACAGGGTTGAAGAGGGCGACGATGAGACATGGAAGAAGAAGAAGTACAAACGCAAGCGCGGGCTGCTGCCTCTGCTTGAGCTTGGCTTTGCTGGCTACTTCCTCTTAGCCATCTCTTACGCCGCGCACTTTCACATGTGGGGCACGATTCCTTTCATGTTCCTCTTCTTCTTCGGCTACGCTTACATGGGCACGATGAGCCTGCTACAGACGGCGAGCGGGCGGCGTTTGCAGGCTTTGTGGAGACCGCTTGCGCTACGTAGTCGAACCTGAAAAGTGTCGCTAATTAAACTTTCCGAGGCCCTCATTCGTACAAAACCTGTCCGACTGAGGGCTTCCTCTATTTCTCTTAAAAAGTTGAGTTGATCTGTCATGAAACGTTTCGTCATTTCTCTCTTAGTCTTAATGCTCCTGCTGCTTATCGCTCCTTCAAGTTCGCGTATTGCTCGCGCGCAGGAGAAAGATTTCTGGGACGAGCCGGGCGTGCGCCTCTTAAATCAACCTGTCGGCGAGTATCGTGCGCGTCGTCAAAAGCTGATGGACCAGGTTAAAGACGGCGTGGTCGTCATCCTCGGCAATGTCGAAGAGGACGCGGGCGTCGAAGCGCGCTACCGCCAGAACAACTGGATCGCATATCTGACGGGCGTGCGCACGCCGGAAGCGGCAGTGATGCTTGTGCCTGCGGGCGTGCCTTCCGAGGGCGGCGCGAAAGAGCTTATCTTTATTCCGCCGCGCGACCTTGCGGGCGAACGCTGGACCGGCGTGCAGCTTGGTCCCGGCCCTGAAGCCGCACGCACCTTCGGCGTCGAGCGCGTGCTCCCGACGCACAGCGATAATGCTAACGCGGGTGGGACTAACGGGTTTAATAACGATCCGCTTGAGAACGTGATTGCGAAACTGAAAGAGGTCGCGTCTCTGCCCGCGTTCAAGAACGCTGAAGGACAGACGACACTCAAGCTCTACACGCTCGCGCCGCGCGCTCCGCGCAACGGCTTTGTACTCGAATATACGTTTGCCGAGCGCGTGAAGAAGGAGTTGCCCGGCGTGCAGATTGCTTCCGCCGCCGCGCTGGTCGGAGAGATGCGCAAGACAAAATCCCAAACGGAGATTGATCTGCTGCAAAAAGCGATTGACATCACGGGCGAAGCTCAACGCGACATTGCTACGAATCTCAGGCCGGGCGTATACGAGTATGAAGTGCAGTCATGGCTCGAAGCTGCGTTTATGCGTAACGGCGCGGAGCGGCCCGGCTTTCCTTCAATCGTCGGGAGCGGCCTTTACTCGACCATCCTGCACTATAGCGAGAATCACAAGAAGATTGATCCGGGCGACCTCGTTGTCTGCGACATCGGCGCGGAATATTCGCTCTACACCGCAGACATCACGCGCACCTATCCTGCAAGCGGCAAGTTCACGCCGCGCCAGCGAGAGATTTATCAACTCGTTCTGGACACGCAAACAGCCGCCGCAGCCTACTGGAAACCCGGCATGACCAACCGTGACCTGCACCTGTTCGCCGTAGAGTTTTTGAAGAAGAGTCCGTTGCGCGCCAAAGATACGGACGGCAAAGAGTATTCGATGGAGCACTTCTTCATACACGGGCTGGGCCACTACTTAGGCATGGACGTTCACGACACAGGCGACTATCGCAAACCGATGCAGGTGGGCGAAGTCTTCACCATCGAACCCGGCGTCTATATTCAAACTGAAAAACTCGGAGTGCGGATAGAAGACGACTACGTTGTCACGCCGCAGAACACTGTGCGCAAGATGTCTGAAAAGATTCCCTCCGCGCCCGACGAGCTTGAACGCATTATGGCGCAAGCCGCCAAGAGCAGGAAACGTTAAGCAATCTTGTAGGGGCAGGGCTTGTCCCTGCCCGTCAACTCACGAAAGATTCAAACAGGGATGGACAGGATGGACAGGATAATAAATTTGCTCTTTTATCCTGTTCATCCTGTCCATCCCTGTTAATTTA
>JBAWGU010000325.1:0-6863 GCA_049593215.1 Pyrinomonadaceae bacterium | reverse complement strand
GTATTGTCTTCTAATTTGAGGGACAAAGATGATTCGTGAAAAGTTGATTGAGAAAGAGATCGGCTTTGACAAAGGTTTCCGTATGCGCGGGGTGGGCGAGATTGCGCGCATAGAAGCTTTCAGCGATGCAGTCTTCGCTTTCGCCGTCACGCTGCTGGTGGTTTCGCTGGAAGTCCCGAAGACGTTCAGTGAGCTAATGGAGACGATGCGCGGATTCGGAGCGTTTGCGATCAGCTTCATTCTGCTTTTTATCGTCTGGTTTAATCAGTACAAGTTTTTCAGGCGATACGGATTGCAAGATAACTACACCGTCTGGCTCAACGCCGTGCTGCTTTTCGTCGCACTCTTCTACGTTTATCCCCTAAAATTTCTCTTCTCTTGGTTGATTGAGGGAGTCTTCGGCGGTCACCGCAATGCTCATCTGGCGAATGGCGCTGTCGAACCCATTGTTGACGGCAGTCAGGTCGTCACGTTGATGGTTATTTTCGGCGTCGGATACATAGCCGTCTTCACCGTCTTTATATTTCTCTACATACACGCCTATCGCAAACGCGCGGAACTTGAGCTAAACGAGTTGGAAGTTTTCGACACGCTGGAAAATCTTCAGCAGAACGGTTTGAATGTTCTGGTCGGACTGATTTCGATTTCGATTGCGATTATTGGTGGTCCGAGATGGGCACCCATCTCCGGCATGTCTTATATGCTGCTTGGTATCTTCATGACCATACACGGCACTCTGATGGGCAGACGCCGGAAGAAATTGGAAGATAGATTGATCGCCAACCCCGACGCTGCATAGACTTTTTGCGACCGGGCGCTCGGCTCGTAAACTTTTCGTCAATCACAAGGAGGATCTTGAATTTAGATTTCTGGCCCGCGATTGTCTTTGCCTTCGTGATGCTGTGTTGGCTCGCTTTTGCGGCAGCCTTCATCTTTCGCAGCAAGCCTCCCGCCACCACAGAGAGTAAGCGTGAGAGCGCATCCATCTTTGGCATCGTGCTGCAAATGGTGGGTTACGCGCTGGTCTGGTCATGGCGTCGTCCCATCTTCACGCCCATCGTCGTTATGAACAGGAATATCGAAATCGCTTTAGCCGTCTTGACGATGTTGATTGCCGCCGCGTCCGTCCTGTTGATAATGTCTGCCGTGCGCGTGCTGGGCAAGCAGTGGAGCCTGACGGCGCGCGTGGTTGAAGAGCACAAGTTGATTACCGCAGGACCATACAAATTTGTGCGCCATCCAATTTACACGGGGATGCTCGGAATGCTGCTGGCGACCGGACTTGCTCTCAGTCAATGGCCTGCTCTCACCATCGCTCTCATCGTCTTCGCCGTCGGCACAATGATTCGCGTGCGCAGCGAAGAGAAACTGTTGCGCGAAACTTTCGGCGCGGAGTATGACGCTTATGCGGGACGCGTCAACGCCGTTCTGCCGTACATCTTTTGATTTGTCCGTTGTCAGTGGTCCGTTGTCCGTTGTTTGTGTTCGGCACGTTGAATGTGGAAAGTAGAGCACTCAACATCAGCAACGCTCAAAACAACGGACTACGGACTACGGACTGACTTATGAACACAGGGAGATTCATTGGCAAGCGTTCTGCGAAAGTCGAGCTGCTGCCCGGCGAGTTTGAAGTCTTCACACGCACAGCGCGTCGCGGCTGGCGAAGCGGCAAACTCATCTTCACAAGCCAACGCTTCATCTGGCTGCCCGCATGGAAACGCAAGCTTGACGAGCTGGACATTCTCTCCATCGCGCACGAGCGCGTCATCTCCTGCGACATCACACGCCCCTGGCAACAACTCTTCATTGAGCGCGCCCTGCGTCTTCGCCTCCAGAGCGGCGAGAGCGTTTCTCTCATCCTCCGCGACGCCGAAACGCTCCTGCCCACCATGCGCCAGTACATGACGCGCCGCCGCTACCAGCCGGGAGAGTTGTTCGGAAGAGACTGATGCGCTATAACATCAACATTCAAGATTAAGTTAAGATTGTTCTTTGTCCGTAGTCCGTTGTCAGTTGCTTTATCTGTTACTGATGTTGAATGCTTCACTTTCAACATTCAACGTGCCTAACACAAACAACGGACAACTGACTACGGACAACGGACAGCTTTTCAGGGGGTATCGTGAGAAGAGCCAAGATTCTTGCCACGCTTGGGCCTGCGTCGCGCGAGCAGACAATCATCGAAGCCTTGATTGCAGCAGGCATGAACGGCGTCCGCATCAACATGTCGCATGGCGCGCAGGATGAGCACGCCGAAACCATACGCCGCGCACGCGCTGCCGCAGAAGCGATGAAGAGGCCGCTCTCCGTCTTAGTTGATCTCGCCGGGCCGAAGATTAGAACCGGAGTGCTCAAGGGCGGCCAGCCCGTCTTGCTTGAAGCCAACGCGCTCTTCACTATCACAACACGCTCTGTCACAGGCGACGCGCACGAAGTCTCTACCAACTACCCTGACATGGCGCGAGACGTGAAGCCGGGCGCGCGCCTGCTGATTGATGATGGCTTGATCGAGCTTCAGGTAGAGCGCACGACGGACACAGATGTAATTACACGCGTCGTCAACGGCGGCACGCTCGGCGAGCGCAAAGGCATCAATCTTCCCGGCATCAATCTTCCGATTCCATCGCTCACAGATAAAGACCGCAGAGATTTGCAGTGGGCCGTCAGGCAGAGCGCGGATTACATTGCGCTCTCCTTCGTGCGTCGCGCGAAAGATTGCGAAGAAGCGAAAGCTCTTATCAAAGCGGCGGGCGGGCGCGCTCCCCTCATCGCCAAAGTCGAGAAGGCCGAAGCGATAGATAATCTTGATGAAGTGATTGCTGCCGCAGACGGCGTGATGGTTGCGCGCGGCGATCTTGGAGTCGAGACGAGCGTCGAGCTGGTTCCCGTTTATCAGAAACGAATCATCGAAGGCGCGAACAAAGCGGGCAAGCTGGTCATCACTGCCACTCAGATGCTTCAGTCAATGGTCAACGAGCCGCGCCCGACGCGCGCAGAAGCTTCCGACGTTGCCAACGCCGTGTGGGACGGGACGGATGCGGTGATGCTCTCTGCCGAGACTGCGATGGGGCAGTATCCGGTCGCGGCGGTGGCGACGATGGCGCGCATCGTTGAGACTGCGGAAGCGGGACGCAAGGCCGAAGACATTATGACGAAGCTGGCCGGAAGACAATCGAAAAGGATCAGCCGCGCCCTGTGCGAAGCCGCATCTTTCGCCGCCGAAGAGATGGACACAAAGCTCATCGCCGTCTTCACTGAATCGGGACTCATGGCGCGTCGTCTCTCCGCCCTTCGTCCTCAGCAACGCATCATTGCGCTCACGCCAAAGAGAGACGTGCGCAACGAACTCGCTCTCATCTGGGGCATCGAATCCGTGCTCCATCCTTCCTGCGACAGGACGGAAGAGTTGATTCAAACAGGCGACAGAGCTTTGCTTGAATCAGGCTACGCGCAACCGGATGACCTCGTTATCCTGATGGCAGGCCAACTCTCCGGTCTAGGGCTTTCAAGAACCGTCAAGCTTCACACTGTTGGGCAGGCAGGAGAGCAAAACTAAAATTAAATTTGGAATAGAATTGGAAGGACAGTCGCCGAAGCTCTGAAGAAGTGTCCGTTGGCTATTTTACTTGCAACATACTGCCGACAGGCTTTTTATCATCGCGCGCAGCCTGCATCTCTCCGGGACTCTTCTGCGGGTCGCGCCAGTTGTCTAGGATGCCGACCTGATGCACGCATTGCAGCGTGCAGGTCGCGGCGCACCACTTCTCCGTGTTGTACTCACGACGAAAATCTTCCATCGTGTAATCTTCAAGCGGGATGCCCGGATAGCCGCGCTGCTGCGAGCACCAGTGGACCAAGCCGTCTTCGCAGATGTAGAGGTAACGCGCTCCGGCGCGGCAACGCCACTCGTAAGGCTTGCCCTCGGCGATATTGTCTTGAAACCAGTTGAGCCGCGCGTGGTCGCGGTTTCCGAGTTTCTTGACGGCGTGGAAAATCTGCTTCTCTTTTTCCGAGAGCGCCTTCAAAGTGCCGTCGTGGTCGTGAATGACTCCGACCGTGGTGGAGAAGCCCAGCTCGACGGCGCGCTCAGCGATAGTGAGCGCGTCTTCGGGAGTCTTGATGCCGCCGCCGATGACCGAGTTGATGTTGATGTGAAAGTTTGCGTGCTCCGCCAGATGTTGCAGCTTCTTATCCAGATTCTTCAGACTCTTCTTGGACACCTCATCAGGCTCTACGTTATCAATGCTGATCTGAAGATATTCGAGGCCCGCATCGTTGAGCCGCTCGATGCGCTCGGGCGTAAAGTAGTAGCCGTTGGAAATCAGACCTGCGATCATGCCGCGCGAGCGTATGTGACGGATGATCTCGTCAAGCTCCGGGTGCATGAGCGGCTCGCCGCCTGAGATGGTGACGATTGCTGTGCCGAGCGCAGCAAGCTTATCCAGCCGCCGCTTCATCACCTCAAGCGGCACAGGGTTGGAAACTTTGTCATACTCGTTGCAGTAGCCGCAGGCGAGATTGCAGCGACGCATCGGGATGATGTGCGCCAGCACAACGTGTTTGGACGAAAGAAGCGCGCGAGTGATAAAACTCGCCTCGCGCATTTTGAGCTTGAGAAACTTGCTTCTTTTCATCTGACTGAAATACTGTCCGTTGTCAGTTGTCCGTAGTCCGTTGTTTCGTGGCTGCGGATTTGAATACTGAAGATAAAATGTTCAAGACGAACTACACTCAAAACAACTGACCACGGACTACGGACAACTGACAGCTTTTCAAAAACAGCTAAAGGCTCCGGTTTTGATGCCAGAGCCTTTTGCTCTAAATCCCTGCTTGAAGCTTTTCCGTTAGCCGCGAACTTTCTTGACGTTGCTGTCGAGTTTGATATTGAATTCGTCAAGCGAGATGGAAGCGTTCTTCTGCATGTTGAGCAGGCGAACGGTCGTCGAGTCGTCGTTCTTCTCAACGACTTTGGTTTGCACAGGCATCCCGCCCTGATCCACCCAGACTTCTGCATACTTAAACGGCGCGTTCACCTTCGGCACAAGCTTGAGGTGATTCGTCTGCACGCCGCCCCACAGCGTCTCGTCGTAGCTGTCCTGAAAATCGTAAGAGGACATCAACTGCTGGCGCGACATGCTCAGGAAATCGAGCGCGCCGTTGGCTCTCGCGCGTTTCGAGTTGGCGTTGCCGACCCATGCCATGTTCAAGCGCGGTCGAAAAAGCGTGTACTGTCCGTTGGCAACCGACAGAATCTCATGCTGCGGCTTCTGCCAGTCAACGCGCACAAAAGCGTTGCGTCCGGTGGCAGGAACGTAGAGTACCGTTCCGGTGTACTTGTCCGAATCTTTGATCGCCGCATCATACTTTTCCATGCTGATGCCAGCGCGCAATGATTTGAGGTCCCTGTGATTGCGCTCCATGCGATTAAGAATGGAACTGACTAAGCCCGCACCCTGAGCATCTACTTCCGCAGGGGAACCGACGGCGATGGCTGTCAACACGATTGCAACAGCAAGGCCGAGGGGAACAAATCTCTTCATACAAACTCCTTCAGTGATATTGAAAGGCTCCTACATGGAGCCATCAAAATCCGTGCAATTATAAAGAATGATTAGCGTATGTCAACCTCTAAGGCGACGAGTTTGCCGCCAGAGTCGCGCCGTTCGCGCACCGCCGTCACTTCTGCATCAGAACGATTCGTGATGGCTCGCACGCGGCGTTCGATTTCGCTCCTATCATCTTTACTGCCCGCAACTTCCGGGCCAATGATGACGGTCGAAGCGAAGTGGCTTTGATGCGCCGGTGTATTGTGGAGTTCGCTGTTTTCAAACCAGCTTTTCGGGGTCAGAAAAATAAAGGCGAGGATAACGACGCACAACACGTCCCATTGCCAGGTGTTGCGCGCATAGGACCATAGCACAAATTTCTTGATAACGCTGAGAATGCTTTTCATCCCTCTCAAAGTATAAGGTTTTTTCTTTCACCTGTCACTTTTCGATTGCTGCGCCTGCCGCAATCAAAAGGGGGGTAAAAGGGGAAATGGGGAAATGGGTAAAGGGAATAAAACGATGTTCGACCAGCGCGGCCCTCTTCTTCCTTTTCCCCCCTTCTTGTCTCACATCTGGACGCCGCCCGGAGGTTCGACGATCTGCCCGTCGCGCATTTGCACGATGCGGCGGCACATGGCTGCGGCTTCGGGGTTGTGCGTAATCATGATGATGGTCTGGTTGAAGCGATAGTTCAATTCCTGAAACATGTTGAGCACGATGGCGGAGTTTTCCGAATCGAGATTGCCTGTCGGCTCATCCGCAAGAATAATTGCGGGGCGCGTGACCACTGCGCGAGCGAGGGCCACTCTCTGCTGCTCGCCGCCTGAAAGCTCAAGAGGCTTGTGGTGCATCTTGTCTTCAAGGCGCAGGAGACGCAGGACTTCGCGGCGACGTTGCGGATCATCCGCGCCGCCGTTGTGTATGCGTTCGGCGAGGCGCAGGTTGCCTTCGGCTGTGAGCGTCGGGAAGAGGTTGAAGCGTTGAAAGACGAAACCGATTTTGCGGCGGCGGATGTCCGTGCGCCTGGCATCCGTCGCGGCAGTCAAATCTTCGCCATCAATCACGATGCGCCCGCTCGTCGGCGTTAAGAGTCCGCCGAGCAGGTGAAGCAGAGTTGATTTGCCGCAGCCCGAAGGCCCCATGATGGCGACGAACTCGCCCTCTTCAACTTCGAGCGACACTCCGCGCAGCGCAGCCACATCAACCTTGCCCAC
This sequence comes from Pyrinomonadaceae bacterium, assembly GCA_049593215.1. Classification (GTDB taxonomy): domain Bacteria; phylum Acidobacteriota; class Blastocatellia; order Pyrinomonadales; family Pyrinomonadaceae; genus JBAWGU01. The sequence continues at coordinate 100 of JBAWGU010000325.1, read as the reverse complement.
GCGATAAACTTTTTCCAGTTGCTCAGCCTGTAGAATTGTTTTCATCAGTGAATGGTAAATAGTAAATGGTAAATGGTCGTTAGACAAATTGCGTTCGTCC
>JBAWGU010000324.1:0-2877 GCA_049593215.1 Pyrinomonadaceae bacterium | reverse complement strand
AGCCCACGGCGTGAGCCGTGGGTAAAGCGGCAAACCAATGATGAAGCCCCGAAGGGGCGAAAGACATTCAATGAGATTCATTTCTCGGTCTCAAATGTCTTTCGCCCCTTCGGGGCTTTATATATTTTTCTTCTCTTCGTTCCCATGTCTTACGACATGGGCTATATGCTGTCGCCCCTTACGGGGCTGATTCACTTGCCGCTCTTCATTGAATTCATATTACCCGATTGCTAAGGCACGTGCCTGTGCGCTGATGCCTTGCAGTTGAACGAGTCCGGCGGGCGCAGAGCCTAGCCACGTTGTCGGGCAGACGCCGCAACGCGTGCATTGATTAACGGATGGACACGGAGCAGTGGAGCGTGCGATGTGCGCGCGCTCGTGTTCCTGTTGCAGAAAGTCGCGTGAGAGGCCGGGGTCAACAATCTCCCACGGCAGGATTTCATCATAGGCTCGCTCGCGGCTGGTGTAGAAGGCTGCGTCTATTCCTGTTTCACGCAGCGCAGCATTAATGTCGCCGTTCAAGCGCGAGGCCGTTTCGATGACGCGAGCGACGCGGCGATCACCCGACGAGAAGAGAGCCTGCTCGTGCGCGATGCGCCCGGACATCGCGCGCACTTCAACATTCGGGATGCGCGCAAGATTTTTCGAGACCCACTTCAAACGCCGCTTCAATTCCTTCTCATCGCAGATCGCGTCCCACTGCAAAGGCGTGTTCGGCTTCGGCACAAAACCGTTGAGCGATGGAATAATTTTTCCGGCGCGTCCAAACCGCTTTCCTGCTTCGAGCATACGGTCCTTGATGCGCTCGACCAGCGTTATCATCTCTTCTAAATCTTCGTCTATCTCCGTCGGCAACCCGACCATCAGGTAGAGCTTGACGGTCAACATTCCACGGTCAAAGACTGCGCCACAGATGTCAACGATCTCATCGTTCGTCAGATTCTTGTTGATGACTTTTCTTAAACGATCAGAGCCGGTCTCAGGCGCAACGGCAATCTGCTGGTCCCGTGATTCGACGAGCGCATCTAACAACTCGTCTGAAATCTGGTCCAGCCGCAGCGATGAAACAGAGATGCGATAATCCATCGCGCGCAGGCCCTGCAAAATTTCGCTAATCTCAGGATGATCGCAGACGGCAGTGGAAACCAGACCAATCTTGTCCGTCCTGGCACGCCACGCGCTCGCTTTCTCTAATATGTCGCGCGCAGGCACGACTCTTGGCGGCCAGTAATTAAATCCGGCCCAGCAGAAGCGGCAGCCTTGCGAACAGCCACGCGAAATTTCTATGAGGAAACGCTCGCCCATCTCCGCTTCGGGTGCCCAGATGGAAGTCGAAGGCGCGAAGACATCCGCCGAGCGCAACTGCTCTGCAATCTCCAACTCGCCGCGACGAATCGCGCGTTTTAAGCTTCCCTCTTTCGGATTCTCCGCCGCGATAGCCCTGCCGACACGCGCAGGCACGCCCTCTTCGCGCGGCGTGTAAGCCTCAACCGTGCCGTCCGCCTTGTACTTCACATCGTAGAGCGACGGCACATAAAAGCCGCGCCCGATGCGAGCGAGCGCGAGCAGAATTTCTTCCTTCGTCTCTTGCTCGAAGATGATGTCAACGAGTTTTGGTCCTAAAATCTCGCCTTCACCGACGGCGATCACGTCTGTGAAATCCGCGATGGGTTCAGGGTTGAGGAAAGAGGCCGCGCCGCCCATCACAACGAGCGGGTCATGCTTTGTCCGATTTTTGGACCAGACAGGCACGCCGCTCAAGTTGAGCATACGCGCCATGTTCAGGTAATCCGTCTCAAAAGAGATTGAGAACGCGACCACATCGAAATCGCGCAGGGGCGTTTGCGTTTCCAGAGAGAGCAGAGGTGTGCGCGTCTTTTCATACTCGCGCATCTCGCGCTCGTCAGGCAGAAAGACACGCTCGCAGGAAACTTCAGGGATGCGATTGAAGAGTTCGTACATCGCATGAAATCCCAGATTCGCCATCCCTATGGAATAGACATTCGGGTAACACAAAGCCACGCGCAACTGCGCGCCGCGCTTTATGGTCCAGCCCTCCTCTTTGGCGAGTCTTGCTCTGTATATTTCCTGAATTTTATGGCTCATGCGGTAACGACTTTAGATGCAAAGGGCCGGAGATTAGATGTCAGTCCTGACTCTTTGACTGACCTCTCCAATTCCAGCCCTTTGAACTATAGCACTGATTGAACTTTTAACCCTAACGCTGCACATTCTCCAAAAATGCTTTCAGCTTGCGCGAGCGCGAAGGATGGCGAAGTTTTCTGAGCGCCTTCGCTTCGATCTGGCGTATGCGTTCGCGCGTCACTGCAAAGTGCTGTCCGACCTCTTCGAGCGTATGCTCGGAACCCGATGTGCCCAGACCGAAACGCATCTTGATGACCTTCTCTTCGCGCGGCGTGAGCGTGGCGAGAACTTCATCAGTAATCTCCCTGAGATTTGAAGCAACCACGGCATCAGCGGGATTGAGGATTGACTTGTCTTCGATGAAATCGCCCAGATGCGAATCCTCTTCTTCGCCGATGGGCGTCTCAAGCGAGATCGGCTCCTGCGCAATCTTCAAGACCTTACGCACCTTCGAGACAGGAATGTCCATCTTGCGCGCAATCTCCTCGCTCGTAGGCTCACGGCCCAACTCCTGCACGAGCGCGCGCGAAGTGCGAATCAATTTGTTAATCGTCTCAATCATGTGGACGGGAATACGAATCGTGCGCGCCTGATCCGCAATCGCGCGGGTAATGGCCTGACGAATCCACCACGTCGCATAAGTCGAAAACTTGTAACCACGACGCCACTCGAATTTGTCAACGGCCTTCATCAAACCGATATTGCCTTCCTGAATTAAATCCAGAAACTGTA
>JBAWGU010000323.1:0-2440 GCA_049593215.1 Pyrinomonadaceae bacterium | reverse complement strand
CTAACACCCGCCCGCTACCGCAGGCGGTACTGACCTTTCACGTAAGAGAGTGACAAAAAATATGTCTCGGCAATTAGCCAAACACTGGTTCACCGTTGACGAGTACGAGCGCATGGGCGAGGCGGGCATTTTCGGGGATTATGCCCGCCTTGAACTGCTCGAAGGAGAAATCTACAAAATGTCACCAATCGGAAGCTCTCACGCCGCTTGTGTTGATTTCCTCGCCGTCACGCTTACAGATTTCGCGCAGCGCAGGTTCATCGTGCGCGTGCAGAATCCTGTCAGGCTTAACGACTTCTCTGAGCCACAACCGGACGTGGCGCTCTTGAGTTGGCGCGACGATTTCTACAGAAAAGCTCATCCGACGCCCGACGATGTGATGCTTATTATCGAAGTAGCCGATTCAACCGTTGAGAGTGACCGCTCATACAAGATTCCGCTCTATGCTCAGGCTGGCATCAGGGAGGCTTGGCTCGTCAACATTCCAGAAGAGCAGATAGAGCTTTACGCAGAGCCTCAAGGGGGCGCATATCAAATCAGTAAAACTTTAAAGCGCGGCGACGAATTGCAGTCGCAGACAATCGCTGATCTCAAAATCAGCGTCTCCGCTCTTCTGGGCTAAACTTAAAACGCCTGAGAAGACTGAACTGTAGAGAGAGGCGTAGATTAAGAGAAGACGCAGAGAGCATTTCTCTTCCCTACGCGCTCAGTCCGTTATAAGATGTGAGAAATTGCTGGCAACAGTTAGCGTTTTAAATCACTTTGAGGGGGAAGGACTATGCATTCGTGGAAGAGAGCTAAATTCGTTTCGCTCATTCTTGTCGCGCTGCTTCTATTGGGAAGCATGGCGGGAGCAGGAATGTCGCAACGACGCAATCCGGAGGCAGGTAAGAAAAAGGCTGCCAAGCGCGTAGGCATTGGCACTGCCATCGGTGCAGGCGCGGGCGCGCTTATCGGCGGCAGAAAAGGCGCGCTCATCGGCGCAGGCGCAGGCGCAGCCGGAGGCACTGCCTATCACTATCACAAGAAGCGCAAATGGAGAAAGCGACACAGAAGATACTAAAAGCTGTTGTCGCGCGCGTATTCGTTGAACCGGCTACGCGCTCTCACACAACCGCCATGACAAAAAAGGGATGCGCGCTCAATGTTTGAACGCGCATCCTTTTTATTTGCAACTGCAATTAGAGGAGAGCTTGCGAATCGCTCACAATCTAAAGATGAGCGATTCGGGTTTAGCCTCGCCCTCTCTTGTTTCCTTTGAAGCGTTCCTTGAAGCTTTCTCTCTCCGCGCGCTGATGAAGCTTGAGAGCAACGCGCTCTCCGCGCCGTCGCTCGCGCCATTGCTGATTGTTGCCGTAGTATCCACGCTCGTCGCGCAGGCGATTACGCAAAGTGGTCCTCTCGTATTTTTGATGACGCTTGAGGTCGCGTCTCAACTCTTTGCGATACTGATGCTGCGCGCGGCGATGATTGCGCCTATAGCCATAAGCTCTACCGTAAGGCGGACGCATCTGCACGCGCCGCCAGCCGCGCCCTCTCTGAGCCAACGCAGGAATGAACATCGTGAGCAGCAACGCCGTACATATCACAGACGCAAAAGCCCAACGCTTGAGTGTACTAATTTCGGAATTCATACTCTCACCCCCTCCAATTTGTTTACAGATTTCCCGGAACAAAGCGGGGAGAATATTCAACTTCAGGAGTTATCATGCCTTGCTCAACAGGCAGTTTGGCAATTCGCATACCAATAAAGTAATGAGTAATGAGTAATGAGAAATGAGAGAAAAGACAAAATGCTTTTACTCATCACTCATTACTCATTACTTCGTTCACTGCTCTTTTCCAAACTTCTTCTGGAAATCTGCGGAACGCTGGCGCAGTTCGAGCCAGTCGTTGAAAATCTCAGGCGATTGCAGCCAGACCGTGAACCACTCTGCAATCTCTGCTTTCTCCGCGCGCTTCCGCTCGTCAACATTGCGATTGCGCGAGATCATCTGTGCGCGCTGCTTGCCCTTTAGAGCAGTCTCATGGACGCGGCGCAAACCTTCCTTGTCTTTCTTGCGCGCAAACTGCTTGCGCAGGTTCTCAAGATTTTTAATCGAGAGCGCAGCCTGCTTGAAATCAGAAAACTTGAGGACGTTGCGAAACATCGCATCGTAAGGATCAACCGAACGATACTGCGCGTCCATCTCAAGCACTTCGGCATGACGAAGCTCCGCGCCTTCGTCCGCCAGCAGCCGCGCCAGAGCCGCAGGACTCTCCACAGCCCCCTCACCAAACTCCTCGCGCACCGCGCGCGCAATCTCTTCCAATTCCTGCGCCCCAACGGATTCGCAATCCAGATGCTCCCATACCTCTATCATCAGATCGCGCTTCGTGCGCGCCTTCCACTTTCGCTCTTTCATCTTAAAGATGAGAGTACGGAAAAGCAGGTAATGGG
>JBAWGU010000322.1:0-18043 GCA_049593215.1 Pyrinomonadaceae bacterium | reverse complement strand
AAGCTTGCCCGCTAGACTCCAGTCGCTTAAAAAGGTTCGTCCGGCAAAAACCCATCAGGCGTTTTCCGGCGCGTGATAGATCACGTAAGACCCCTTCTTCGGCCACCGTCGGTTTCACGCGCGGGCGCGTCACAATGTAATTGCCTAAGCCATAGCGCAGCAGGTTAAGGTTATTAATCGCATCTACCACAGGCGGCGCGTAGAGCCTTGCGTACTGATCTTGCAGGTCGTCCGCGTCCACACGGAATTTTATCGTCTTCGGCACGCGTGACGGAAAGTAAGAAGGCGTACCATCTTCGAGGACGAGGAACTTGCGCCCCGTCTCCCCATCCGTCTTAGCATAATTTTCCTGAATGAAGGTGCGCGTGCGTCGCACCATGTAGAGTCGCATTAACTCCCGCCAGTCATCCGCGTAGTCACTTCTTTCAAATGCAGCAATGGTACGGGGCGCGACTTGACCGAGTGCAGCGAACGCAGCGTCGCCCAATTCGCGCAACAATCGCTCGGGACGCACACCCAAATCTTTGTCTTCAGCAACGAACAGCCGGAGTTGACTTGAAAGATCATGATAAGTTTTGTTGTAAGGCGTCGCGGAGAGCAAGATACAACGGCTGTCGTTCTTCTCAATGTATTCTCTTATCGCCCGGTAACGTTTGCCTTCGCGGTTTCGCAGATTGTGACTTTCATCAATCAATATGAGACGAAAACGACGTATCTCGGCGAGTTCCTGCGTGACGCGACTGAGCGACAGGACTTTGGCGCGCAGTCGGTAACGCTGCCTGTAGTCTTCCCACATTGGCACAAGGTTCTTCGGGCAGATGATGAGCGTCTCGATTCCGTAATCGTCCTCGAAGATGCGCGCGAGCGCCGTCGCCATCAGAGTTTTGCCGAGGCCAACAACATCACCGATGAGTACGCCGCCGCGCTTATTCAAGTGATGCGCCGCAATTTTCACCGCTGCTGTCTGAAAGGCAAAGAGCCGGTTGCCAAAATCGCGTGGAATGCGAAACTCCGCCAGTCCGTTAAGTGCGTCCTGAGCGAGGTGATATGCCATCTTGACATAGACGTGATAGGGCGGTGTGGCTTCTTCTCTTGCCCAACTCTCTTCGATGATTCCAACTAGCTCCTGCGAGATGTCAATGCACCAACGATCATTCCACCTGTCATCAAACCACCGCTCCAGCTTTCGTGTAGCATCATGATCTAGTACGTCAACATTCAACTCGCCGCCCTGTGATAAACCTGAAGCAGTTAAATTGCTGCTGCCGAGGTAACCGATGATCGGATTGATTGGGTCAGGGCGGTAAAGCAGGTATAGCTTTGCGTGTAGAGAATGGCGCAGGAACAGTTTAACGACAACCTTACCGGCTCGTATTTGTGCGGCGAGCCTTCGCAACCCTTTTTCGTCTTCATTCGTCGGGACGCCCGCCGCGAGTTGCTGGCGGAACTCCTCCGCCAGTTTCTTCTTCAGCCGTAGAGCCGTCGAGTTGTCGAGTTCACCATCCGTGCGGATCAGGCTGTACATCTCGCGTTGCTCTTCCTGGGGTAGTTTCTGCATCACGACAAGCAAGCGACAATGCTTTCCTTCTCCACCGTCCCAGCGCTCGATGTATGAGTCTAGTTGCTTCCAGCCGCGCAGATTGAAGTAGCCCACGCAAAAGTCGGCGTGCGTTGCCGGCTCCAGTGCATCACAGAGTGCTGGCAGTAATTTCTGTTCGATATTATCGTAGATGCGAGGCAAGTGCGTCCTACCTTCTGTATGAGGTTCTAATCAAATCTGCACTTCTTTTGTAAGGGTACTCTGTTTAGCACCACAGAGCTGTTTTCTTCCACGACCGTCACTTCACTAGTCCAATCATTACTACCTGTATTCATTGGTATATCCCTTATAAGCTGAGCTACCGCGATTTACAATAAATGATGGCCAACCGCGGTATCGATCTAACCCATACTACTATTCTTCGATGATTCAGGCACTTTATTTCTCTTTTTTGACAAATGCTGGCATCGCGGCTCTAAAACGCAAAAATAAGAGTTCGCCTTGCTTGTGAAATGAGGTGTGGATTGAATATGTTAAATTGTTATAATTTTCATAGGCAAGAATTTTTATGATAGCGGATAGAATAGACCTGTTGCGCGATAAGACAATGTGAGCCAAGACATAGCGTTGCCATGATAGTTCAAGCTTAGATTGCCAACCCGGTTCTTTGAAAGATTCGCTCGAAGGCTCGTAAGTTGACTAACCCCGACACGACGTTCATTGTCGCATCGTAGTCTTCGTCCCGATTGCGATAGACCTCCGCTGCAATTGCGTACTTCTTGCGTCTTGATAAAGTATGCTCAACCTTGCTGCGGGTCGAACTGCGCAGACGATTCAAGAGCTTCTGGTCACGAGTCAGCGGATGATTACGTCTGGCTCGTTGAATCAATCTTGATTCCAGCGGCAAGTTCAAGTCTTCGATTCCTTGAAAGCCACTGTCGGCATATAAAGAGACGCGATGGCGGCCAAACGTCTGGCAGACTTCTTGAATGCTCTGGTCTTCTTTGAAGGCTTTGCAGTCATGAGCGCGCCCACCAACCGATGTGCTTTGCGAGACGATGATACCCGATGGGGTGCTGATGACTATCTGCTTGCGGGTGTGGCGCGACTTCTTTTTAGAATAATCACTTTTGCGCTTCTCTTTGTTCTTGGGCTTACGCTTTTGCTGCTCGACGCCATCAATGATGAAAGTCAATTCGGGGTAAGCTTCTCTGAATTCTTCGATTGAACCAATGCGTTTTCCTCGCCGCTCTTGCTCTTTTTTAGCGAGCGAAAGGATTTTCCCTCTAGCCTTCTGATGAGTTGGCAAGACCTTTTCAAAGAGGGCGCGCATGGAAGAGATGTTTCGTGAAATGCTGCTTTTGTGCTGATGTTTGAAGAGCAGAGTGAGAAACTCTTGGGTCAGGTAGAGCCGGTAATAGATGAGCAGCATCAGCATTTGATCTGCTAACTCGTGAGCGAACTGCGAGCCGCCACCCGCGCCGCGCTGACGCCGTTCTTTAGTTTTGACCACGACCGCTTTTCGCTTGTGCTCTTGTTCTTCAAAGGCTTGTCGGAACTTTGGCAAGAGTGCTTGAAACTGATGCAGATTCATCCCTGTAACAGTCAAGAACTGTTTGGGACTTCGACTAAGTTTGCGATAGAGGGTCATAGGTAATGGAAATTTAGCCGTTCACTCGCTTATCGCGCAACAGGTTTAATAGACAAAAACTCACACCGCAAAAAATCTTTGAAGAAGTGGGTAAGAAACTGGACAAAACTTTACAATTCGGCGGCAAGGCTACTGTCGGACGCGGCATCTGTCGCGTCAGCATGAGTAACGGCGCAGCACCAAACGGAGGATGAAGGTTATGTTGACACGCGAACAAGAGTATGCGGCGAAGCCCCAGTAATAAAATCTTGAATGCAGTTAAAGAATTACCGGGGAAATTAGAAACGATAGTTTTGGAAGAATTGAGCAAAGTGCGAGGTGAAATGAGCTACGTTCGATTAAACATCATAGACGCGGAGCACGCTATCAACGGCGAGGTTCACGGTTATTTTGGCGATGCGTTGGTGGCGGCGTTGACGGCGGAGCCGGAGACGGTTGAGGAATTGGGTTTGGCGTTGGGGAGGTTTATCAAGCCTCTCTCTGATTCCTCGCCGTTTGCCTGGTTTCGGAAGGGAGAGAATTTTGAGCCTTATGATGCGGGTGTCGTGGTGATTGATCTGGCGGGGAGAGTTGTGGCGGTGGATTCGAGTTATTCGCAGTCGCAGGCGGAAGGCAGTTTTCGTGTGCAAAGTGAGTTTGCGGAAGAAGATGTTTTTGTTCCTTATCGTTTGTCTGACGAGTGGCTGTTCGTTTATTCGATCCCCGAATACGAAGGCGTTTGCGGGAGAAGACGCGAGGAGCGTTTGGCAGTTGAGCCGTTTGATGCGCGCGGAGTGTTATATGGCAGAGCGTTGTTGGAATTCATCGGGCGGGAATGTTTTGAGGCGCGCGATTCAGATGATGAAGGGTTGTTCACGAAGATTCACGCAAAATGGCTGATGGCGGCAAGAGCAGACCTGCGGGGCAGGATGCCGCGTGAGGTTTTGTTGGAGAAGCTGGAGTTCATTGATTTCGATTTACATTCGAGAGCGTTGCAATGGTCTTTTACGAAAGAATGTCCGCCGCCTCTATCTTCAAGTTCAAACGCCTATCGCTTCTCCGGTTTTGGCACGCATGAGATTGTCGTTTATTACGACATGATCCGTTATTTGCTCGGCGAGTGTTTTCAAAAAGCCAGCGCCGATATTTCAACGGATGCAGAAATTGAGCGTTTAGAAAAACTAAAAGCTGCCTGGTTGAATGCACCGAGCAGAGATTACTCAGGAAGGAGTCCGTCGCACATTATCGAATGGGAGCGTCAGCGCCTGAATATGGCAATGTCCGCAACTGAGCATGTGATTGATGAAGATTGCGAGGTCTGTGAGGCAATGGCGATAGATTTTGAGACGCCTGTGTTCTGGCATCTTGATGGTTGCAATATGGATGATCGTTTCGAGTTCTCGTTTTACAACACTCTTGAGAAATTTGAAGAAGAAGAACGCAGATGGAAAGAGTTCAACCGCGAGTTTGAGAAGGATTGAAAAGCGGGAGACAATCAGCCGTTTGCTTGAGCGTTGACTGACATGCTTCTCTCTATTGGGCAATCTTACTGAACATTAAAGCCCGCGATAGTTGTGTTATCAAAGCTCTGCTATGACCGCTACGAAACTGACACTGCTCAACACAAGTATTCTGACAAGCTTTGGAACTTACGTCTACACGCCGCTCACGCTTGAGGAAGCGCGTGATCTTGTCGGCGAATTCCGGTGGGAAGGAAAACCCATTCAGTCGGCTATCGGGCATCAGGCAACGGCGGAATTGCTTTCAAGTTTGCTCGGAATTTCCGTCGCAGCCAATCGCATCAAGCACCGGCAAACCGTTGAGGATGCTGCTTTGATTTTCAAACTCAAAGGGCGTCCGCCGCAAGGAAAAATTTTAAGCCGCGAAGAGTTGGAAGAGCAGGGATATGAATTTGGGCTTTTGCAGAGAGTTGAATAGAAAAGGAGCATTGAGAAGAATCAAAACATGCAAAGCATCGTACTCAATTTGATTGCCAGTCTTATCTTTTTCTTGTTGGGTTTCTTTGTTGCCCGAATTCGTAGGTGGTGGATTTGGAAAAACAGACTCGCCAAGATCGAGCAAACCGCCAGAGAAAATGAGATTGCTATTTGTATTCGAGTTGGCAGTTCTTCTAATCCCGTAAAGGATGTAGAAAGGTTCTTGACGGAGACGCGACCGACCATCAAGACGCTCTTAATTTATAATGTTACTGCGGGAATACTGGACGAACCCCAAACTGCGCAGAGTATAGTTGGAGACGTGTTAGAAGGCTTGCGCGCATATGGCGAAGGGGAAGTCACTCGTATTCATTATTTCCCGGCAGGAATGCTTGCATACTCATCAATTCTACCGGCAATCGTGAGCAACTGGGAGGCTTTCGTTGTGTATCACAAAAAGTCTGATACTTATGTGCCGCTTTATCAGATTGATAAGGAACTGAAACACCAAGAGAAAAGAACATTAAAGCCAACAAAAGCTTGGGATACTGTTTCCCTCATCAATAGTTCTGAGAGAGCTTTACTTCATGCCGAAAGAGAAGCTACCCAAATTAACCGAAGCGCAGGTTCGCGCCCTGGCGAATGAGAAAAGTTTTGAGCGCGGCAAGGGCTATTATCAGGACGGCGCGCTTGTCGGGCCTCTGCGGCAGGGACTGGAACTGAGAGCAGAGTGTGAAGGCTCTGAGTATGAGCCTTATCAAATCTCCGTCACGCTCGGCTCAAAAGGGATAGAGGAAACTTCATGCACCTGCCCTTATGATTGGGGCGGCATCTGTAAACACATTGTCGCATTGCTGCTCGCCTACGTTCACAATCCGCAAGTCTTTCGCATCATTGAGCCGCTCGACAAGATGCTTGCCGGTAAGAGCAAAGAGGAATTGATGGCTATCATTCAAGATATGCTCAGGCACAAGCCCGATCTGATTTCAGTCGTTGAGTTGACTACGCAGACTCAGGAGATCAAGCAGGGCAAGCCGATGAACGTCTCCGTTTATCGAACGCAGGCGCGTCGGGCTATGCAGCACGAAATGTCACGCAGCGTCGAAAGAGAATTAAAGGCGCTCGGAGAAACTGCCGCGCGCCTTGCCAAAGGCTGCGATACGCTAAATGCCGGCGCAATCTATCACGCGCTGCTTGATGAAACGGTCAAAGGCTATGACGAGATGATTTTTTCTTTGGATGAAGAGGGTGACATCGCCATCATCGTTGATGAATTTGCCAAAGGTCTGGGCGAATGTTTGGCTAAGAGCGACGCCGACGCGGAAACGCGCCTTGAATGGTTGGAGACTTTGCTGCGCGCCGAACTCGCGGACATCGCACTCGGAGGGATAGACCTTGCGCCGAACGCGACGGAGGCAATTTTGAAGTATGCAAATAGAGAAGAGTGGAAGTGGATCGAAGCACGACTATCCGAAATCTTTTCTGCTGGCAGCAGTTGGGCGCAAGACACTATGCAAAAATTTCTCGCCAAAGGGCGCAAGAAGCACGGGATTAAATCCTGACTGCTGACCAATCGAAATTTATAGACGCATGGAAAAACAGAAATATATTCTTCCAGATATGACCTGAGATTACTGGACCATGCTCGTCCTGAGAGTTCGCCTGCTTCAGAATGTGGCGCACTCACTCAGACTGCCTTCTGTTTGTGCCAGATGCTTCTCCCCTCTTCACTTGCTTCGAGCCTTCGCGTGGGTGTCATGCTGACCAGCCCACGTTGACACAATCCGGCGATCTCGATTTGCGCCGACGATTCATCTACATCTGCCTCCCGGCCCAAGAGCCGATCAATGATCCATCCGGCGAGTCCCACCCGCTCATGGCCTACACAGACCACTAACTGCTCCGGGTAGTAGCGAGACGGCAACTCCGTGATGATTCCCAGTAGGGCCAGTGATAAATCGGATAACTCCTGACCTGCCGGTGATGACTCTGCTCCCTGTGCGCGCTTCTGGTCCTGAAATAGACGCGGAAGTGAATTGACGAGTGGCAATGCGCCTTGTTCGCCGGAAACTTCAGCGCGCAAGCGGTAGTCGCCCTGTAACCCACGCTGCAACTGATGCTCATAAAGCAAGAGCGTGGCGACGGCATCCAGAGCCGCGTAATCAAGCTGTTTCGGTTGCAGGGGACGCACACTCCAATCGCTCTGTTGCGCTCGTTTGTCGAGCGGCAGATTGAGATGTTTTTCCGCCTGAGCCTTGAGCGAGTATCGCTTCTCACCATTGCGCCGTGCCGCCAGCATCGTGTCATGAATCGGAGCAGTGCTGATCTTAAAATGGCGAGAGAGTCGCACGGCATCAAAGACGGCGTTGTGGATAACTTTCGTCGCCGGGTGCTCTTCAAGTGTCGGGCGCAGAGTGGTCGGGTCGAGTTGGGCGAGGGCATCAATGACGGCGACCCGCACTTCATGATTGACACGATAGGCAAGTTGGAGGAGAGCCACGCGCTCGGCCTGCGGATTCCACCAGTTGATGGTCTCAATATCAATGGCGAGAGCGGAAACAGACCCAAGACCTTCGCAAAATTTTCTCAGTCGCGTCTGGTCGTTAATGAAAGCGATGCGATATTCTAAGTTCATGGAGCGTGTCAGGAGATTGTAAACCTTGCGGCACGAAAATTGGTAATCCTTAAGTGGTATGGTGGACCATAATCATTGGTCCAAATTTAACAGCAACGCACTATCGCCCCACTACTTTCAGGAATGCAACAAAAAAGCGGGTGTCAACGTAAACTGTTTTAAGGATGAAACGGAATTGCTCAAACGGCTCGTGACACTAGACAATATTCTGCGAGTCAACGAAACTAAGCTAAGGGCGAAGATAAGCCATGAGATACGGCCAATGGTTAATTGATCGGCTGGGCATAATGCTTTTCGCGGGCTGCCTTTCGGCAGTCTTCCTGACGGGCTGTGTGAATAAAGCTCAGCAGAATTTCGCACGGCCACCCGCGCCTGTGTCCGTGACTACGGCAATCACTCAGGACGTGCCAACCTACCTCGACGCCATCGGCAGAACCGTCGCACGAGAAGTCGTTTCGATTCAGCCGCAGGTCTCAGGACGCATCGTTAAAATTCATTTCACTGACGGCGCAAACGTGAAGACGGGCGACATGCTTTTCACGATTGACACGCGCCCTTTTGAAGCGAACGTCCAGCAGGCGCAGGCCAACCTGTCGAAAGATCAGGCTCTAAAGAAACAGGCGGAAGCGAATCTCGCAAGAGAGGTCGCACAGGCGAAGTGGGGCGAAGTGCAGGTCAACAGGTCTCACCAGCTAGTTGAGGCTGGCGTTGTTCCGCGAGAAGAATATGAGCAGCGTACTGCAAATCAAGACACTCTTAAAGCAAATGTTGCAGCCGCTCAAGCCTCTGTGCGTAGCGCGGACGAATCAATCAAAGTTGATGCGGCGGCGATTGAGAGCGCGAAGGTCCAGCTTAGTTACTGCTACATTCGCTCGCCCATTGACGGGCGCGCAGGGCAACGTCTGGTGGACATCGGCAACGTCGTCAACCCCGGCGGGTCCAGTAATGCGAGTTCCGGCAATGGCAATTCCCTGTTGATAATCGAGCGGCTCGACCCCATCTACGCCGACTTCACCATCTCGCAAAATAATCTTTCAGACGTGCAGCGACAGATGCGCGACGGCTCGCTCAGAGTCGAGGTTCGTCTCCCCGAAACGACGGATAACCCTGTCTTCGGTCATCTCACATTCTTAGACAATGCGGTGCAGCATGAGACAGGACAGGTGAATCTGCGCGCAACGATTCCCAATCCCGACCATCAATTCTGGCCGGGCCGTTTCGTCAACATCCGTTTGGTCCTGAGCACGATTCAAGGCGCGGTGCTCGTGCCTGCTTCCGCACCGCAGATGTCTGCTCAAGGCTCGTTTGTCTATGTCGTGAAGCAAGACTCGACCGCCGAGCAGCGACCCGTTTCGCTGGGCCAGAGGCAGGGAGATTTAATCATTGTGGCGAGTGGAGTGGAGGCTGGCGAAAAGGTTATCACAAATGGACAACTCGGCGTCACTCCCGGCGGCAAGGTTTTGATAGAACAACCGCAAGGCGCGGGCACACAGCAGCAGGCTAAATAAGCGACGGATAGAAATTATGAATCTCTCCGAACCATTCATCCGACGGCCCGTGATGACGGCGGTGTTGACGCTCTCAGTAATCCTCTTCGGAATATTGAGTTACTTTCAACTTCCCGTCAACGATCTACCTGCGGTTGACTATCCGGTGATTCAAGTGCGTGTGGGTTATCCCGGCGCAAGTCCCGACACGATTGCCAACAACATCGCTACCCCGCTCGAACGACAGTTCATGCAGATTAACGGGCTGGAAGTTGTGACCTCGCGCAGCACGCAGGGCGTAGCGAGTTTCACGCTACAGTTCTCCCTAGACAAGAACATAGATGCCGCCGCGACAGACGTGCAAACCGCCATCTCTCAAGCTACGGGCAGTCTCCCTGCGGACCTGCCTTCGCCGCCGACATACTCAAAGAGCAATCCCAACGACCAGCCGATTATGTACATCGCCTTGACCAGCGATTCGGTGACGCCGGGGCAACTCTATGACTATGCGAGCACGCAGGTGGGCCAACGCTTGAGCATTCTGCCGGGCGTCTCGCAGGTGAACGTATTCGGGACCAAATCTGCCATACGCATCAAGGCTAACCCCTCCGCCATGTGGGCGCGCGGCATCACGATTGACGATCTGAGCGCGGCTATCAAGAGCGGAACAAGCACTACCGGAGCAGGCCAACTGGACAGCAGCAACGGCACTGCGATACTTCGCCCCAAAGGTCAACTCGAAAGCGCAGACCAGTACAGCAACCTGATCGTCGGCGGCAACAGCAGCTCGCCCGTTTACCTGCGCGATGTCGCTACGGTTAAAGATTCCGTTCAGGACGAGCGTGTCAACATGCGTTTCTGGGTGCGCGGCTATGATGTGCCCTCCGCGACTGTGATTGTCGCGGTCAATCGCAGGGCGGGCGCAAACGTCGTCGAGGTCTCAAAGAGCATTCACGAAGTGCTGCCGATGATTGGCGCGCAACTGCCCGGCTCGATTCGAGTGACGCCGATTTATGACCGCTCGATGAACATCGTTCACTCCGTAAGCGACGTGCGAACAACGCTCATCATCGCGTTTGTGCTCGTGGTGATAGTGATTTTTGCTTTCCTCGGTCGTGCGACCGATACACTCATCCCGACCGTCGCGCTGCCGCTCTCCCTGCTCATCACTTTCATTGCGATGCGCGCGTTGGGCTACAGCTTAGACAACTTATCTTTGATGGCCCTCACGCTCGCCATAGGGTTTCTGGTTGATGATGCAATCGTCTTTCTGGAAAACACCGTGCGCCGCATAGAGCGCGGCGAGCAACCGTTTGAAGCAGCCATCAACAGCGCGAAGGAAATCAGCTTCACGATCATGTCCATGACCATCTCGCTCGCGGCGGTCTTTATCCCGTTGGTGTTTATGACCGGGCTGGTCGGACGCATCTTTCGGGAATTCGCCGTCACGATTGTCATTTCAATCTTCGCTTCCGGTTTAGTGTCGCTGACGCTGACGCCTCTGATGTGCGCGCGGCTGCTGAAGGAACGCGGCGAGGGCGCGAAGAAGACATGGATGGAGCGCGTGATTGGCAGCATTGAGAAGCGCGTGCTCTCCATGTACGGCGGGTCGCTCTGGTGGTTCTTGAGGCATCGTTGGGTTTCGCCTGTCATCTGGGTTGTGTGCCTGGCGGGAACGATCTGGCTCTTTGTGCTTGTGCCGAAAGCCTTCCTGCCGCCGGGCGACAGCAGCGTCATCTTTGGCGCATTCATCGCGCAGGAGGGTTCGTCGCCGGAGCAAATGCGCGCTCTACAAAACCGCGTTGACGAAACGCTGCACGAGAATCCGAACGTCATCACAGACTTTACGCTGACCGGCGCGACAGGGTTTCTGGCGGCGAATCAGGGCATCACTTTTACCTTCATCAAGCCGCCCGAAGAACGCGCGCCAATCGGCGTGGTAACGGCGCAGATGATGGGTCAGCTCAACTCTATCCCCGGAGTGATGACGTTCCTGCGCCCGTTTCCTGTGCTTGAGATTAGCACCGGAGTGACCAGCCAGAATCAGGGCCAGTATGCTTTCACCGTCTCCGGCGCAAGTCCGGAACAAGTCTATGATGTGGGCCAAAAATTGATGGGCAAGCTCATGACGTATCCGGGCTTCCTCACCGTCTCATCCGATTTTTACAACAACACGCCCAGCCTCAACATTGATATTCGCCGCGATCAGGCAAAGACCTACGGCGTTTCCGAGGCGCGGATTCTGACGCTGCTGCGCAATGCCTATTCGCAGAACTATCTCTATCTGGTCAAGAAACCGGAGGACCAGTATCAGGTCATTCTGGAAATGGAAGACTCTGCGCGTGCGAGGCCGGAAGACCTCTCAAGGCTCTACATTAAATCCGACGACGGCCAGCGTCTGGTGCCGCTCGGAGAATTGGTCACTTGGAAATCAACGCTTGGTCCACAAACGGTGAATCACCTGAACCAGTTCACGAGCATGACGCTCTTCTTTAATCTCAAGCCGGGTGTCGCGCTCGGCGATGCGACAAATTTTATCAACAAGGCGGCGGCGGAAATTGTGCCGCCGACCGTTCGCGCAGAGTTGCAGGGCGAGGCGCAGACCTTTAGCAACACCGTCACCAGCTTGACGATTCTGATGGCCTTAGCTGTCTTCGTGATGTACGTGATTCTGGCAATCCTTTATGAAAGCTACGTGCATCCGCTCACAGTGCTCTCAACTCTTCCGACTGCTCTGGTGGGCGGCCTCTTGACGCTCGTGGTGTTTGGTCAGGAAGCTTCGCTCTACGCCTTCGTCGGCATGTTCATGCTGATGGGCATTGTTAAGAAGAACGGAATTATGATTGTTGACTTTGCGCGCCAGCGTGTCGAAGCGGGCGAAGAAGCAGAGCAGGCGATTCACGACGCGAGCCTCGACCGCTTCCGCCCGATTCTGATGACGACGCTCGCCGCCGTCTTCGGCGCAGTTCCCATCGCGCTCGGCTACGGTGCAGACGGCTCATCTCGCCGCCCTCTTGGGCTGGTCGTTGTCGGCGGCCTCGTGGTCTCGCAGTTCATCACGCTCTACATCACTCCGGTGATTTACCTCTACCTCGAAGAGTTTCAGGAAAAGGTTCTGGACCGCACCTCCTTCTTCCGCTCGCGCCGCTCTCAAAAACCCGTGAGCGACGGCCACACGCACGCGCCCGAATCATCGCCGTCTGATCTTGCGACCGGAGACTAAGATGAGTTGGCCTTTTGAGCGACGAGCGAATCATAATGGCGTGCGAGAAAATCGTAAATGACCAGCTCATGCTCCCGATGAGAGGAACGTAGAAGACGGTTGACATACATGTGTATATAACTTAAAGCCAATTCTTCTAACGAAACCGATAACCATCCCGCCTGCTCACAACTCTTTAATTCGGGAACAACTCCGGCAAGCGCATGAGAGCGTCCACGCAAAACTTTCATGCAAGACCTGACTGTGCCATTAATATTCGAGTCTTGTTCAAGAAGTCTGGAAATTATTTTTCGCTCTTTTCTGAATCTCTCACCCAACTGGTCCCTTAACTTTTTGCTCGGCCTGTATTCCCGCGCAAACGCATCCCTCGCCCGCTTCATAAAAACAGCTTTGGCGCTTGTATCAAAACAAAGGTCTGTCAGCAGCATGTCAATTCCGCAGACTGCTAACTGCCATCGCTCATCCGGGCCTTCGCCCCGTCGTTTAAGTATTTCAATAATAGTCAACACGGCTTCGCTATCCGCATGAAATATCTTCTCGGATAGAACAATACCTTTGGCTCCGCCATAACGCTCAATCTCGCGCTCATAAGTGTCTAGCTGAAACCGCCAGATCTGTTTACTCTTCAGCGACCTTGCGACGGATGATTGCAGAAGCGGGAGGACTTCCGAGTGGATTCTGTTTCGTGGTCCATGAAATCTCAGCCGGAGATGCCAATCGGGATCACCGTAACGAACGAAAAACCAGCGATCAATCGCGCCGCGACGTGCGGCGGCTCTCAGCATGGGCCGGACCACTTTCCGCAGTACGATGTCAGAGGTCGCTGCTCCGGTATAAAGTTTGGCGTAGAGCCACTGCGAACCGGGCGGAAACGTGCGTTGGCAATTAACTGTTTGCCATCTCTCTGCGCTCGCGTGTTTCTTCCGCACCTTTTCACTCTTCGAGGCGCGCTTAAGAGATGTTCGAGACTTGATGAACGGGATTATCAACTGGTGTAGAAATAAACCTTCCGGCGCGCGGGCGACTGTCTGCTCAGGCGTTGGGAATAATTCAAACAGCGTTGCCTGCTCGCGCCCTCTTAAGAGCATTGCGAACGACTCGACACTGAGCGGGTTCCTGAAATCTACAGGGAGGTTACTTTGATTGTCTGAAAGGAAGACGAGAGACGGGATGCGGCGTCTTGAGCGCCATGACCGGATGGCACGAAAGCGCGCGGCTCTGTCAGAACAATCGAGTTCCTGCAACTCTTCCTTAGTGATGTGCCAGCGTGCAGGGGATAAGACCAGCCTTCCGCTCACCACGCGCGGTAAAAAAGGGGCGTGTGAAAGCGCGCCCCATCTCCACGCCATCTCACCGGCGACACCTTGATACTGAAGCAAACATAAAAACTTGTAGACTCCAAGACCTCCTCCATCGAAGTCGTGCGCGCTCGTCAGACGCGGAATCACCTCGCGCCCCAGCCGCGCAGAGCGTAAGAGGATTCGCCCGTCGCGCACTGAAACATTTAGATCTGAAATTGGAATCTGTTGTTCCGAACGCGCACCGGAACGGCCCAGATATGGAATCTCAAATTCACGTAACAAAGGACGCGTAATTATGTGACCCGCCCGCCCCTCCGGCACATGAACGATTTCGGCGAAGACGGCATCAGGCTGCAAAGCCTGCTCGGCGCGCACGTGGCGCATGACGTGGTTTCTAAGCTTTCGGTCGGCGTGGCAGAACCGTCCGAACAACGTCGCCCCCGATGGACCACTAACACCTTCCAAAAGTACGCGGAAATGACCATCCTCAAGCGCGTCCTGTGAAGCGCTGGCGATTTTAGCTATCGCCGCGAAAGAATCCGGTAAAGGCAAAGGATTCTTATCTTCTAACTTTTCAATATCTGCTTGCTCAAGGACAATTTCTTCATCGCCCTGCTCTAACGCATGACAGAGTTTTTGTAAGAGGAACTCCTGACGGTCGTCGAAAGCCCGCGTCTCGCCCGTTGAGTGAAACTCCATGTCCGTAATTAAAGAAGACGACTCTAGCCCAACCCCGAAGCCAATCCCGCTCTCTTCATCTAACGCTTCGGCGAGCGGCACTTCCATCTCTCCGTAACGCTCTGTAAAGGCATCGCTGAAGCGCGCTAACGGATCAACTGCGGGACGCTTGGTTATCCGTTGTAGAATCTTTATGCCGCGAACTATTTCTTCCAACATCTCACCGCCAAGCGTGGCCGTCGGGGCAGGCTTGATGAGGTCAACGTGAAATAGTCTGGATAGATCAGCCTTCAACGGCAAAGGCTCAAGCGATTGAGCCACCGCGTTGTAGTGTCGCGGCTCGACTCCCAATCTTTTTCGATCAATGCCTGCTAAGCAAGAGCGGGCACGCGAGAGCGCGTCGGCAAAGTGCGTCGTCTCCACATGTCGTTGTAACTGAGCTATTAAAGAGTCGAGAGCGTCACATCCGGTAACGTGGATGGATAAATCCGGGACCAGAATTTGACTTTCGATAAGCGAGTCAATGTATTTTTCCGCCTCTTCTAATGAGACCTCATCGTCCACCAGCGATTGCGCGAGAGCGATGAACTTTGCGCCTTCGTTTGCACGCTTCAATGTCGCAAGCAAATAATCGGTCTCTTCAACTGCAACAAGGCGATACGAGCGATTTTGTCCAGAGAGCATGGACTCCACGTAGCGTATCCGTCCGCCAGCGCGATATAGACTTGAGTTGGGATAGTAAAGAAGCTCTTTTTTTAGCGGCGCATGTTGAGCGATTACGTCTGCGAGGTTGAGAAGGTAATTAAAATCAAGCCGCGTGCGCCGCCGGAATTTAGCGCGTCCTTCGGTGGTGAGAGAAGTTTTTTTGCCGGTGATGCCGACAGAGGTTCCGGCAAAAAGGCCGAAGGGTGTCGAACGCCCTGCCATGCGCGTAAAGTAGCGCACCAGAGCGCGCTCGGTATTTCGCCCGCGCTTAGTCTCCGGCTGCTCCCTCCAGCTTTCAATGAATCTACAGAGGTCCGGGCAGGCAATGAATATCGCTTCCCGCGCTTCCGTGCGTGAAGTGATAACATCAAGCCGCTCGCGCAACGCGCCGCAAGATTCTGCGAGCCATTCTTCGAGTGAAGACTCGCTAGCTCCGTGTTGGACCACGAATCCATCTCCCCATGCCATGAATTCATTAAACGGCAAGAGCGGTGTGCGAAGGACAAAGAATCTCGCCGGTGTAAATTCAAGCCGACTCTCTGATTCAGCCATTAGGTGAGAAGTAAAACCTCCTGCGAGTTCGTTCCTGAACAGGCTCATACTTTGTTCGTGCTTGTGAGATGTCAAGGTAGTGAAGATTCGCTGGTAGCGGTGCGGCTCTCGTCTGATGCTTCGGCGCGACACGCTTACCCTTCTGTTAATCTTGAACGACGGTTTACCGGAATTGCGAGCGACAGGTAACGTCCGTCTTCTTCATAGACGAGCCTCGCTTCCGCCAGTTCATCAAGATACTCTTCTATCTCTTCAACGGTAATCCTGACGCCGCCGTCTGAGTTCAAAGCCTCCCAAATCGCTTTCGGTGTGGCCCCACTGTCACAGGCAAGATAGATCCGCGCCTCTTGCTCACCGAGGCGGTAATTACACGGTTCGAGGTTTGGGCGGCGATCATTGATGACCAGAAAGTCCGGGCCTTTGTGATATTGCAGCGAGCCGTCCCCTGCCTTGTGATTCGCCTGCCAGTCATCAATGGTTTGCTTGATGGCTCCGATGTAAGTCTCCGGGCGTTGATTATCAACGTAACGATAATCAAAAGAATATGCGAGGTTGGAGAGCGTGGACTCGTCGCAAGGGTAAGCGAAGCGGTAGTGCGGTCGTGGTCCAACTATTTCGAGATTAAAATCACCGGGCCGCTGATAGTAAGGACTGAAACGCTCTATGCCGAGAGGGATCAGGCTCGGTGGCTGTAAGTGGCTGAGCGATTTCATGAGCTGCGCCATGCGGTCATATTCTTCCGGCGGCTCACCTGGAAAGCCGTAGATGACATTCCAGTAAACATGAATACCGTATTCGGCGCACCACTTGAGCAGGCGTATGTTCTGAAGGGCCGTCACCCCCTTTCTCATTAACTTGAGAATGTGCGTGCTCAGGCTTTCAATGCCCGGCTGAATGTAAACCACCCCGGCGTCGCGCAGCATACGCACCTGCCACCGCTTGAGATTGGATTTAGTTTCATAAAATAAGCGCAGGTCTGAGCCGGAGTCGCGCAGCTTGGGGAGGAAGTCACTGAAGTAGTGCATGTCCATAATATTATCTACTGCCTGAAAGGAAAGCTGCTGATACCTTTTGACAAGATAGAATAATTCCTCGACGGCGCGCTCTGCGCTCTTACTGCGGAAAGCCATCGTTGATCCGTTAAGCCCGCAAAAAGTGCAGTGCAGTTTAGCCCCCCACCAACACCCGCGCGAGGCTTCAAAAGGAATGCTGACATCGGGCAGGAGTTCCGCACCGAAACTAAGCTGTCGCATTCTCTCGAAGTATTCATCGTAGTTCGGGAAAGGCAGCGCGCTCATGGCTGTCAGGTTGTGCGAGCTTTGCTCGATAGCGAAGCGGCGCTTGCGTTGTCGAAAACAGAGGCCCGGCTGTCTGCGAATGGTCCCGCCGGAAAGGAGGTCTTCCATTAACCCGGCTACAACGCGCTCGCCTTCGCCACGCACCACCACATCAATCCATGTAAATTTCCGGTGCAGCGCTGCGCCCATTGGTCCATCACAGTTGGCCCCTCCGAAGACTATCTTCAACGACGGCTCGCGTTGCTTCAAAAGTTTTGAAAGAACAAGCGAAGGAACGTTCTGGCCGAACGTGGTAGTGAAACCCACGACGGTCGGGGCTGCGGCGAGAACATTTTCAACGCATGACTTGAGGAACTCGGGGATGAGCTGGCGCATCCTTTTCGCCAGAGAGATTAGTTCCTGAGAAATGCCCGCGCTGCGTAGATATGCAAAATACTCTTCATCCAAAGCTCGCGGGTCGTGGAACGGAGGGACGGCGAAAATCCAGTCTCCGATGAAGTATTGAGCGGCGACATCTTCGTAATGCTCAGGGGTAATCCTTTCAACATCAGGCAGGCCCGCCGTCTTTGACGCGAAGTGCTCCATGAGTTCTAGGTAAAAGGAGCGAACCTGCGTGCTAATGCCAGCCTCTTCCAGAACACTCTGGAGAATGCCCAACTGGATTGACGGGTGATGAAGCATAGCCCAGGGCATGGCTATTAACATCACGCTCTTTTTTTTCTCAGTTGCTTTCACAATCATCTTCCCCAAAGCCATATAGGGACTCGATGCAGGATGAATCGAGTCCCTATATGCCTGGCGAACTCTACGGTTCGCTTAAGCGATGCAAACTTTTTTAGATTGATTCCGCACTGCCGCAGTCGCTTTGCCGTAAGACTTACCGGCAGCTTCTTTGCCGAGGCTCAATTTGCCGCCCTTCTTTGCAGCGCCCTTTTTCCCGGCCCCTTTCTTTCCGGCACCCTTCTTTCCTGCACCTTTCTTTCCTGCCGACCCGCCTTTTTTGGCTGTTGCCATGAATAGTCTCCTTTCACTAAATCGGTTGAGGTGGAGCTTGAGC
>JBAWGU010000321.1:0-3831 GCA_049593215.1 Pyrinomonadaceae bacterium | reverse complement strand
AGCTTCACCAGCGATGATAAGCGGGATGTCCGGGCTTGACTGCGACGAAAGTGCCGCGACAGGTGGCGCAGACTTTTCCGCCCGCGATCAACTCGGATTCGACGATGGCGCGGTCATCCTTTGATTCGACGACGCGCGCAGTGAGTTTAATCGTTCCGGCGGTGGGCGTCGGGCGCAGGAGCTTGACGGCGTAGTCTGCTGTCACTGTGCAGGGCGGATGCTCAAGATTGTTGCGCTGCATCAGATGATGTGCGGCGGTCCAGTTTGAATGGCAATCGAGCAGCGTGCCGATGATGCCGCCACTGAGCATTCCGGGAAAAGATTCGTACATCGCCTGCGGCATCCATTCGCAGACGACCTCATCACCTTCCGCGAAGCTCCTGATGTGCAGGCCATGCTCGTTCGCGGGGCCGCAGCCGAAGCAGATACTGCTCGGCGCATACTCTTCCTGAAGACTTTTCTCTGCCATAAGATTTGTAAATACACGATAGCGGAACGGGCGGTTTCTCGCAAAGGCGCAAAGAAAAGAAGAACCGGAGGCGCGAAATAAACGTTCAACCCTCTGCGAACTTATGTTTTTCTGTTCTTCGCGTCTTTGCGTGAACCTGCTACGTGCCAAGACTCGCAATGCAATAGATTAATCGCTCCGTTGTTAATGATTCAGAAGTTTTGAGCGTTTATCTTACAGTGAAACAATTTTGATGCAAGGTGTAATCCGAAAAACCTTGCAAAAGTTGAGTGGCCCATGTAGGCTACGAGTCATAAAGGTGGTAAAGCCATGTTACTGTTCCGAAAAACGCGCCACTAGGCGCAACTAAGCAATAACGAAGAGACGAAGGGTCGCCGGTCAAACGCTCTACCCCAAAGGAGCAACCGTCGCGGCCCCGCGTGCTGCACCCAAAGGCCGCGCGCGCCGCCCATCTTGCTTAGTTCCCGCCGCTAATTTCTCCAAATCAAATTTTTGTTTTCTTTCTAAGCATCCGTCGAAAGAGATGCTTTTATGGAGTTTTTCCAATGAAGCTCATGGCTATAGAAGTTAGCAACCTGCGCAAGATGTTCAGGAAACGCAAGGGACTGTTGCAGCGCAAAGGGCGCGCGGAATGGGCCGTTGACAATGTTTCGTTTGAGGTCGCGCGCGGCGAGACCTACGGCCTGCTTGGACCAAACGGGTCGGGCAAGTCAACGCTGATTCGTATTCTCTCGACGCTCTTGATCGCGGACGGTGGCGAGGTGCGCCTGCTCGGTTACAAGTTGCCGGAAGAGCAAAAAGAGGCGCGCAACTTGATCGGGCGCGTGAGCGTTGACGCGGCCTTTTACAAGCGGCTCTCTGCGCGCGAGAACCTGCTCTACACAGCCCTGCTCTACGGCCTTGAGCCTGCGAAGGCTGAAGCCGAAGCGATGAGCGTGCTCGAACAACTCGGCATGGAGACGAAAAAGTTTTCCGTGCCGTTGGAAGAGATGAGTCGCGGAATGCAGCAGAAGATCAGCATCGCTCGCGCTCTGATGATTAACCCGCCGCTGCTGCTTCTCGATGAGCCGACGACGGGACTCGATCCGAAGAGCCGCCGCGACGTGCAGGCGTTCTTGGAAGATTTGCGGAGCCGTGAAGGCACGACGATTCTCCTGACGACGCACGACATGGACGAGGCGGAAAGATTATGCGCGCGCATAGGCTTTCTGGCGCACGGCAAACTCGTCGCAGAGGGGACGGCGTACGCGCTCAAACGTCAGGCGTCTGCCGCGACGCTCGAAGACGCCTTTATCAAACTCACCGGCGAAGACCTCTCCGCAGATGAAGAGAAGACGGAAGGGACCGCTGAGTTGGAAGTGTTGGAGGAAGTGTAATGGAAAGAGTAATGGAAAGAACATTGAGACAGTCGTGGGCCTTCGTCTTCAGAGGCTATCATCTGACGCGCCGCTACATCTCCTGGGTGATCGTCTTCAACTTCTACGCGTTGACGACCTCTGCAACGGTGGCCCTCATCGGCGTTGCAGCACAGGACTATAAACTGACGCTGAAGCTCGTCGTCGGCGCGCTGCTGTGGAACTTCCTCTCGATACTCTATTCGGAGATAGCGATGTCTATCGCGTATGAGCGTTGGGAGGGAACGCTGGAGTACACCTTCATGGCTCCGGTTTCGAGGCTGGTCCATCTTGCGGGCGTCAGCAGCTATGCGCTGGCGCAGAGCGTTGTCAACACGTCTGTGGTTCTGGTCGGCCTGTTGTTTTTTACAGACCTGCAACTGACGGGCGCAAATCTTCTGGGCTGTGCGGTAGTTCTGCTGGTGAGCACTTTGGCCTTTGTCGGTCTGGGCTTGATGGCTGCCGTGTTGCCTGTGCTGAGTCCTGAGCGCGGGGCAGAGGCGACGCACATCTTTCAAGGGACGCTGCTGCTCGTCTCCGGCATCTACTATCCCGTAGAGGTTCTGCCGAAGTGGATTCAACCTCTCTCGTATCTCTCGCCCGCGACCTACACGCTCTCCGCGTGTCGCAAACTCGTCGGGCTTGAGAACGCAGCATCAACGCAGGGTCATCTGGTCGGCGCACCACTCGCAAGCGTCTGGCCCGAGTTGTTGACACTTGCGCTGATGGGCGCAGCTTTCATCCCGCTCGGCCTCTTCGTCTTCGGACGCATAGAGACATGGGCCAAGCATACGGGTAAGCTAAAGAGGACTGGATGATGCTCTGAGACGGAGCGCATAAAAGGTTCGCGCAAAGGCGCAAGAAAAGAAGAACCAAAGAACGCTGGTGAAGCATTCAACACCTTTGCGAACTTTAGTCTTTCTGTTCTTCGCGCCCTTTGCGTGAACCCTCAACACAAGCTAGAGCTACTTTCATCCCTCATGCTAAGGTTATGAGGCTCTTACGAAACTGCATCAAACGAAGAACTCATGTCAGACACTAACGACAAAGAGAGAACACGCAAGATCATCAAGCTTCTCAAACGCGCCTACCCTGACGCGAAGTGTTCGCTCAACCACACCAGCCCGCTTGAGCTTCTCATCGCCACGATTCTCTCCGCACAATGCACGGACGAGCGCGTCAACCTCGTGACCGCAGACCTCTTCCGTAAATACGACAGCGCCGCAGATTATTTACGCGTCCCGCAGACGGAGCTTGAGCAGGACATACGCTCGACGGGCTTTTATCGCAACAAGGCCAGAGCGATTCAGGGCGCGTGCCGGATTATTTCCGAAGCGCACGGCGGGCGCGTGCCTGACAATCTCGAAGAGCTGCTCGCGCTTCCCGGCGTCGCGCGCAAGACTGCAAACGTCGTGCTTGGCAACGCCTTTAACATCACTTCAGGAATCGTCGTTGATACGCACGTCCAGAGACTGTCAGAGCGTTTGGCCCTCACCGCAGAGAAGCAGCCGGAAAAAATAGAGCGCGACCTCATGCTGCTTGTGCCGCGCAAAGATTGGATTCTCTTCTCACATCTTTTAATCGCGCACGGGCGCGCAGTCTGCAAAGCGCGCACGCCTTTGTGTGATGAGTGCATCGTTGAATCGCTCTGTCCGTCCTCTCTGCTCAGAGCCAACTAGCAAAGGCAAAAGTAAAAAGGTAAAAGGCAAAAGTTCGGGGAAGCCACATTTTAATTAACAAGCTCAATGTGAGTGTTGTAATTAAAAGTTGGCTTCCGCCTCACTTTTACCTTTTGCCTTCCGCTTATCTGGGCGCAGTGCGAATAACTAATTCCGTTCCGCTTCTCAGCTCAAGATCGTCGCGGCCCTGCGCATAGACTGAGCCTGCGCCGACGCCCGCGCCGACAATCGCGCCGATGGCTGCGCCTTTGCCGCCCTTTGCGATTGCGCCGATGATTGCGCCGACGGC
>JBAWGU010000320.1:0-3295 GCA_049593215.1 Pyrinomonadaceae bacterium | reverse complement strand
CGCCACAGGCGCTCATGCAGGCAAGATGTCTGCGCTCCCAGCATTCATCCATTTGCATTCGGCTCTAAACGGTCGCACGCTATTGATAATCGTAAGCCGACGAAAATGCGCGCACGCAGGATATTTGCTCAACTCTGCGGCTTTTTTTTGTGTCAGCTTTGGGGTGCAAACCGCTCAGGCGCGCTCACGGTTGAGCGAGAGCAGGCGGGAGAGTATCTCTTCGTCAGTGATGGAAGGGGAGAGGCCGTAGGCGGCGAAGACGGCTTCGTCAAGTTTGCGGTGGGCGAGGTCAAGCCATGCGGGACGCTGGTTGTAGAGGTTTGTGAGCGTGCGTTTGGCGAGTTGGCTTGCGGCTGTGTCGTCTAACGGGATGAGGCGCGGGTAGCTGACAGCGCCTATGCCGCGCTCGTCCGCGCCTGTGACGTAGCGCGCCCACGGGCCGTCCACAGAGCCGGGGAATTCCAACGTCTCGGTGCGCGTCCATTCGGGCGGGTTGAGCCAGCGCGTGCGCAATTCGTCAAGTTCTCTGGCAGCTTCCGCAACTGTGTTGCGCTGTTCGTCTGTGGGTTCGGGGAAGGGGAAAGTCTCGAAGCAGGTTGTCGGCGTGTAGCGCGGTCGCGTCTCAAGACGAGTTCCTAACTTCAATGCCCAAACTTCGTGCAGCCGAGAATGAAGCACACCGAAGAAATAATCATCAGAGCGAGCGAAAGCAATTAATTGATGATCGGGAAGGGTCGGAGCACTTTCCCAAACGAATAGCCGATGCTTCGATACTGTTAATGTAATTATGAAGCGGTCAAGGTTCGATAAAGATTCTGTCAGCTTCGGTCTTGCTTCAACATGCCTCCACCAATACTTTCGATATGCCTCTCGGTTATTATCCTTTCTAATAGGCCACACATTCTTTTGAATGTGCTCGAAAGGTGCTTCAAATCTTGAGGCTTCTTCCTCGCTCATTCTCGTTCCGAAATCAATGATGAACATTCCGCGCGGGCGGCGAGTAACGTCAAGCCCATTTACCCAAGGCACTATCACGTCGGAGTTGGGTCTGCCGTGAGGGTTCGGCGCGCTCATCATCCGAAGGGCAACATCTTCTTCAATGTCGAAAGCCCCGCCTTTGGTGTCTCCCATGAATGATAGGTTTGAATTGTCTTGGAGTGCCTGCGCCTGCGTAACGTCTGCAACTGATGTGAGGTTTGAATTGATGGAAGAAACGGGTTGACCGTCGAGTATCTTTTGTTCCTCTGCACCGTTGTCAAAACCAATCATTGAGACGTGAACATTTGCCCCGTTGAGAATCCATTCGCGGTCGCTCTCTGAAAAGAAGATGTCGCCGCTCTCCTTGATTCTCTTCAGCACTTCACGATTCGCGCCGCCGCGTATGCCCTGAGTGGCTAAGAAACCTACGCGCTTGCATCTGCCCTCTTCAATCTGCTTTCTCGCCTTCTCAAACCAATAGGCAACGAGGTCTGCTTCGGCTGGCGCGCGGTCTTTCCAAATTTTGAAAAGGCTGTTCACGTAATCGTCGCCAAGTTCTGAACGCATCCTCTTACCGCCAAGAAACGGCGGGTTGCCAATGATGAAATCAACGGCGGGCCATGCGGGTTCGCGCGGGTTGGCGGGGTCTGTCTGGTCCAGTATCGCGTCTCTGTTCTGGAAATTGTCCATGCGCCGCAGTATCGGCTCGGTCGGCGTGCCGTAGCCGTTGGCCTGTATCCATTGCAGGTAGCCTATCCAAACGGTCGTCTGCGCCAACTCGAAAGCGTAAGGGTTGACCTCTATGCCGTAGAACTGCCACGGGCCGACGAGCGGGATGAAACTGCCCAAACCTTTGTCGCCCGCATAGACCAGCACCTCTTTCTCAAGGTCTTTCAGCTTTTGCAGCGTCACGTAGAGAAAATTGCCTGAGCCGCACGCGGGGTCTAACACCTTTATCTCTCCCAGACGCTCGTAGAACTGGCGCAGGAGCGTGCGCGGCTCGCGCGTCGCATCCAGAAACGCCTTGTGCCTCCCCTTCTTTGTGACAGGCTTCTCTTTGCTGGCTGGCTTCTGGCCCTCTGCCAGCAGTTCTTCAATCGCGCTCTTCACTTCCTGCCATTCGCGCCGCAAGGGTTGCATCACGACAGGCTCTATCAGCGTCTCTATATCTTCGCGGCTGGTGTACTGCGCGCCTAGCTGCGTGCGTGTCTCAGGGTCTAAGCCGCGCTCGAAGAGTGTCCCGAAGACGGAAGCGTCAACCGCGCTCTAATCCTGCCCCGCCGCCTCTTTGACGTGCTTTATCTCTTCCGGCGTGAGCAGCAGCGCAGGGCTGTCAACAAATAGATTGCCGTTGAAATGGCGTATCGTCTCAAGCCCGAAGTCGCCGCCCTCTGCCATCGCCTCGAAAAGCTGGCTGATGAGGCGTGCAAAATGCTCAGGGTCTCGCGCCTTCTCAACAATCTGGCTAAAGAGCTGGCGCGGCAGTAGCCCCACGTCTTCCGCGAAGAGACAGAAGACTATCCGGTCAAGGAAACGCGCCACTTCCATCGGGTCAAGGCCGCGTTGCCTCAAGCCCTGAGCCACTTTGCCCAGTCGCCTTGCGACCTCTATCGTGATGGCCTCGCTCGTCGCGTCCGGCCTCAGTCGCTCAGGCTCTTGAAAGAGCCAGCGCATGATCTCCACGTTGCGCGGCGTGTCCATCTCTGCGAGCGGAATGAGGTAGGTCTTGCCCGCCGTCGCCGTGAAGTTCGTGTGAATCTCTACGCGGTCCATGTCGCACACGACAAGGAGCGGCGGGTTCTCCAAAGCCTCGCGGTATTTCAAAAGCTGGTCATAGGCGGCCTTCAGGTCTTTATGTTTGCCCTTGTACTCCCAGCCGAAGAAGCCGCGCTTCCAGACATCTGCCCAGCCCTTGCCGCCCCCGTGCTTTTCCGCCCCGCGCTCAAACGTGAACCACTCGCCCGCAGGGTCCACAGCCGCAGGCTTCGGGTGCTCGAAGACTTCGCACAGGTCC
Organism: Pyrinomonadaceae bacterium; assembly: GCA_049593215.1. Taxonomy (GTDB): domain Bacteria; phylum Acidobacteriota; class Blastocatellia; order Pyrinomonadales; family Pyrinomonadaceae; genus JBAWGU01. Next base: position 303 of record JBAWGU010000320.1, on the reverse strand, counting down.
AGAAAGTGTTGCTGAGACGCGGCCCGCTCCGTCAACTCCACCCTGCGCCATTTGGCAACAAACTCCGTAACCGTCATGCTTCTCTCCGAGAGTAGTCCTGTCTTGCTTGCGCTTTATTCCAGCCGGAAGGTCTTGAGGCCCGAACGGGCACAGTCTATCACCTTCATGCCGGAGCTTGCATCGCTCGCGCCTCGTGGTCTATTCATTCTCGAATGAAACAGCCGTTGAGGCTCGCCGCAGAGGCGCAGAGGTCGCGCAGAGTTGGCGCAGAGAGTTAAGCATTCAACCTCTCTGCGTAAACTC
>JBAWGU010000319.1:0-3427 GCA_049593215.1 Pyrinomonadaceae bacterium | reverse complement strand
GCTACCGCAGGCGGTTCTGACTTAGTAATCGTAATCTTCGCCGCCCTGCATTGGGGGCGCAGCCTTCTTAGGCTCCGGCGCATCAGTCACAGCAGCGTCGGTCGTGAGCATCAGGGCCGCGATTGATGCAGCGTTCTGCAAAGCGGTGCGTACAACTTTGGTCGGATCAATGATGCCCGATGCAACCAAATCCTCGTATTCGCCCGTCGCTGCATTAAAACCTTTCGCGCCTTTCGATTCTTCAACGCGCCCGACCACCACAGCGCCTTCAACGCCTGCATTCTCCGCGATGCGCCGCAAAGGTTCTTCAAGAGCGCGACGCACGATGCGTATGCCTGTCTGCACATCTTCGTCTTCGACTTCGAGTTTATCGAGAGCCTTAGCCGCGCGAAGCAGCGCCACGCCGCCGCCGGGCACGATGCCCTCCTGTGCCGCAGCCTTCGTCGCGTTGAGAGCATCTTCGACTCGCATCTTAATCTCTTTCATAGCGGTCTCTGTGGCCGCGCCGACTTTAATCACGGCGACGCCGCCAGCGAGTTTCGCCAGACGCTCCTGCAATTTCTCTTTATCATAATCGGAAGTTGTCTCTTCAATCTGCCTGCGAATCGTCGCCACGCGCCCTTGTATCGCTTTAGCATCGCCCGCGCCTTCGACAATCGTCGTCGTATCTTTATCAACAATCACGCGCTTAGCAGAGCCGAGGTCTGTCACCTGCACGTTCTCCAACTTAATCCCCAGATCTTCCGTGATGACGCGCCCGTTAGTCAGGACCGCGAGGTCTTCAAGGATTGCTTTCCGGCGATCACCGAAGGCGGGAGCTTTGACGGCGCAGACTTTAATTGTGCCGCGCAGCTTGTTGACGACGAGCGTGGCGAGCGCATCACCTTCAACATCTTCCGAGATGATGAGCAGCGAGCGGCCCTGTCCAGCCGCCTGCTCAAGCACGGGCAGCAGGTCGCGCATCGCCGCAATCTTCTTTTCGTGAAGCAGTATCAAAGGCTCTTCCAGCACAGCCTCCATGCGGTCGGCATTCGTGACGAAGTAAGGCGAGAGATAGCCGCGATCAAACTGCATTCCTTCCACGATGTCTAATTCGGTTTGCAGCGTCTTCGATTCTTCCACAGTCACCACGCCGTCCTTACCCACCTGCTCCATCGCCGCCGAGACAAGCTCGCCAATCCGGCGATCATTGTTGGCAGAGACGCTTGCCACGTTAGCGAGTTCTTCTTTGCCCTTGACCTTCTTCGACATCCGCTCCAGCTCTTCGACAGCCTTTTCCGTCGCCAACTGAATGCCGCGCTGCAAGGCCATAGGGTTCGCGCCCGCCGTCACATTCTTGACGCCTTCGCGGAAAATCGCCTGCGCCAGCACCGTCGCCGTCGTCGTGCCATCGCCCGCCGTGTCGTTGGTCTTCGTCGCCACCTCGCGCACCATCTGCGCGCCCATGTTCTCGTACTTATCCTTCAGCTCAATCTCTTTCGCCACCGTCACGCCGTCTTTCGTAATCACGGGCGAGCCAAACTTTTTCCCGATGACCACATTCCTGCCTTTTGGCCCCAGCGTCACGCGCACAGCATTCGCCAGCGTGTTCACGCCCTGAAGCATCGCGCTCCGCGCATCCTCCCTGAACTTTAATTGCTTAGCTGCCACTTTATGCTCTCTCCTTTTTGGTTTGCCAGCAGTCGGCGATTAGCTCAAAATTCAATAAGCAACCGAACCATTCCTCTGTTAAATCAACAGACCGGACTTTTCCATGACCCTTTTCGACCAATTGCCAGCTTGTGTGGCGACAGATGTTCGTTTGGCAGCGTCGGACCAGATGTTCTGCCATCCGTGCTGCCATTGAGCCAACTGTCTCTGAAGTTCAACCAGTTCAGACTGTAGATTCAAGTCTGCGTCAGGAGCTGTCCATTCAATGAAATATTTGCTCTCGTTCAAGAGACGTTCGACCACTTCACGATGCTCCGTATGATTGGAGAATGATTCAACGCGAGCCAGATTAGCCGCCAAACCGCCCAGACGCACAGGTAGGGGATCACGCATATAACGCTCCTGAATTTCGGCCAGATTCATCACACGCCTCCCCGCAAATGCTTTACGATCTTTTCCACACTAGCGCGAATCGTTGGATTAAGAATTGTCATTGCCATATTATTCTGGCGCGGTCGGATGTTAATGAGAGCTTCGTATCTCACTTGCTGAGTTGTCGGAATCCAATCTGCGCCCCAAATATCTTCTTGTTGGCTGCCATCATCTAACAACGTGGCCTCACAATCTGCATGTAGCGCGCCACCGCCAGCTAAAATCTCGCGCTCAACATCCACAGCTAATTTCACGTAAACTTCCAGAGTTTCAAGCATCTCTGTCAATTGCTGTGGAGTAGCGCGAGCGCGCAGTAAATGAATCATCTTAATTACTCATCATGCAACTTACTCCGCTGTCTTTCTAGCTATCGCCTGCGTAGCGCGGCCAACCTGCACGCGCGCGGGCCTGAGCAAGCGGTCGCCAATCCTGTAGCCGCGACTGTACTCAGCAGTCACCGTGCCGTCGCGCTCAGGTTCGACTTCGATTGTGTCAACCGCTTCATGCAACTCCGGGTCAAACTGCGCGCCGACAGATTTGACCGGCTCGACACCGGCAGCCGCAAGCGCGCTCTCAAAACTGTTCGCCGTGCCGCGCACGCCTTCCAGAACGGACTCCATCGGGCTGCCTTTTTCCGCAGCCTCAATCGCGCGATTAAGATTATCCGCGACGCTCAGGAGCGATTCGATAAACTGCGCCTTGTCGCGCAGCGCACGCTCGTCTGCCGCGCGATTAAGTCGCCGCCGTGTCTCATCCGTCTCGCGCTGCAACTGAGAGCGCAACTGCTCGAAACGAGACTGCACATCCGCGACCTTCTGTTCCGCAGCCTTCGTGCGCGCTTCAAGCTCTTCAACATATTTCGGTTTCAGACTCGGCCCTTCGCTCGCAACCGCATCGCCCGCATCAGCAGACACTTCTCCGTCCAGATTGATGCGCCGCCTGTCCATCACACGAATCTCCTCTGCCGGAGCAGACGCTTCGCGCCCGCTTCTCTCAAACTCTTCCGACACCTCGTTCCCCTTCATACGACTTCTCTTTTTACCTCTACGAAAAGATACCATTTTAGTGAATGGTAAATAGTAAATGGTGAATGGTGAGAAGACAAAAGCCGTTCGTCCATTCACCATTTACCATTTACTATTTACGAAACTTTTATTTCCACGCGGCTCGCCTTCGGCTCTGTGCGTTTGGGCAGTTGAAGACGTAGCACGCCGTCTTTGTACTCTGCGGCAATCGCCTCTTTGTTGACGGTCGCGGGAATGCCGAACTTGCGCGCGAAGCGTCCGCGTGGACGCTCGGACCGATGCTGGTTCTCACTCTCAATCGAACGCGCGCCGCGAATCAG
>JBAWGU010000318.1:0-2434 GCA_049593215.1 Pyrinomonadaceae bacterium | reverse complement strand
GAGTTGGCGCGCGAGGCGATAGAGTTCGTCAACGGATTCGAGAGTGTCATCAACCGCGCCGTTGCAAGTCTTAGAGACCGAGTTGTCAACATTGCGCTGCGCTGCGGCCAGCACATACACGTGCTCCTTCGCGCTGATTGACATCGCAGAGATGAAATACGGGGGAAGCTCATGCTCATGCTCAACGACGTAAGCCGCCGCCGCGTCAATGGATTCCTGATCCGTCTGGTCCACATCCATGCCCAGAGCTTGCGCGGCGAGCGTGTGAACGTAAGTGCGCGTTCCGAGCGTGTCCTTGCGCACGTAGGCCCATGAGAAATTAGGCTCAACGCCCGATGAAGTTTCAGCGACGAGCGAGATTGTTCCGGTCGGCGCAATGGTCGTCACTTCGTAGTTGCGCGGCGTTAAGAGCGCGTCTTGCGGGATGCCGATTTCATTATGGAGAAAGTCTGCGTAAGCCTCCCGGTTCGGCTCAAACTCAGAAAAGACGCCTTTCTCCGCACCCAGATTGAGGCTCTCGACCCAGGCTTCACGACGCACAAAGCCCATCACTTCGTCCATCAAATCAGTTGAGTCGGGGGAGCCGTAACTAACCTTCAAGCATAAGCACAAATCCGCGAACCCCATGATGCCAAGTCCGACGGGGCGCGTCCGCTTCACGACGCTATCAATCTCAGGCAGAGGCCACGCACAGGTGTCAATCACGTTGTCGAGGAAGCGCACGCTGTTGCGAACCACTTCGCGCAAACGCTCCCAATCAAGCCGTGTCTCAGGATTGTAAAACTTCGCCACATCAATCGAACCTAGATTGCAGGAGTTATTAAAGTGAAGCATCTGCTCACCACATGGGTTACTCGCATAAATCGGTCCCATAGAGGCCATCAGATAATTATGACGGTTGACTTGATCAATAAAGCAGATACCCGGCTCGGCATATTTATGCGCGCTGGCGACAATGCGATTCCACACGTCCGGCGCATAGATCATGCCCGGGCGCGGCGGCTCTTCAATCGTACAATCAGAGAGGTCTGCTTCTTTGAACGTCAGCTTGTCGCGCAGTGTCACGGTCTCGCCATTCGGCCTTCGATAGACAACGTAATCACCATCTCGCACCGGATCGTAGATAGAGTCAGTCCACGGCTTGCCGTTGAATTCAAGTTGGAACCATTCTTTCTTATCAACGGCTTCGAGGAATCTATCCGTCACATTAACGGAGATATTAAAGTTGGTCAGCGAATGCTGATCGTTCTTCGCATGAATGAAGCGTAGCACGTCCGGGTGAGTCACACGCATCATGCCCATGTTCGCGCCGCGACGCACTCCGCCCTGCTTCACAACGTCCGTCACCTGATTAACGATGTTCATGAAAGAGACAGGCCCGCTTGCCACGCCGCGCGTTGATGAAACCATCGCGCCTGCCGGACGCAGGAACTCGTAAGTCATGCCTGTGCCGCCGCCCGTCTGGTGAATTGTCGCCGCAGCCTTCGCGTGGTCCATGATGCCTGAGATTGAATCCGGCACTTCGAGGACGAAGCAGGCGGCGAGTTGGCCGTTAGACTTGCCAGCATTGACGAGGCACGGCGTGTTCGGCACAAACTCGCGGTTGAGCATAATCTCGGACATCGTTTCGTAGAACTCGTCGCGCTGCTGCGGGTCCGTCTCGGCGCGGCTCACGTGGCCGACGACGCGGCGCACAATGTCGGGCCATTCCTCTATCGGCTGGCCTTGCGTGTCCTTCATAGAATAGCGTTTGCTGATAACTTTTTGCGCGTTGATTCCGAGCGGGTGTCTCTGGCGTTCCGTTGAAGTAAAAAGTGGGGTGGATTTTTTGTTTGCCGCATTCGGGTCAATGATGGTGCTCATCTTCTCTGCCTTTCTCGCGCGGGAACGGGCGCGAGGCGCTTACTGTTTCAAAAAGATTCGGCGCGTGTGCTCTTTCCTTCGACGCGCCGTTAAAATGTGTTTCGGATACTCAGGTTGGCCTTTTTAGAAGCGACGAAATCCCTTACAGAGCGCGCCCCAAAATCCCTCGCCACTCTGTTCGTGGCCCTCCTCGTTCCAAGCGGAGCGCACTATACATCGTTCCAAAGCCAATGTCAATATATTGTGGTCATCTTTTTTTTCAGTGCAATAGAGTGGATAAGCTAAGAGTTTACATGAACAATGGAACCCCCTTAATTATCAGTCGTTTTGAGGCTCCGCAATGAATTTTTGAAAAAGTTTTCCGACTCGAAACCCGTGAGGCGAAGCAGCTCTCAGCCGGACTAGCTGTTGAACCCCGGACAGGCAACGTGCAGGCATCTAAATTTATCAAAAGGAGTAATCCAAAATTCATCAAGACCTCGCCCGCAGTGGACAAGGACAAAGGGAAATAATCTTGGAAGAGAAGCATACGAAACAGGCCGACACGCTCGTGCATGGGACGGCTGCTGAC
>JBAWGU010000317.1:0-1511 GCA_049593215.1 Pyrinomonadaceae bacterium | reverse complement strand
GGCGTTGGCGCTGCGCCTGTATCATCCGCAGGCCCGCCGCCTGTATGGCCGATGGCGACCCTCACACGATTGCTCGCCACGCCGTGCAGGTTGACACGCAACAGAACGTCGCCCACATCTCCCATGCTATCGTTCAAGCGCACAATAATCTGCGAGATTCCCTCAAAGCCGGGCACAGGGCTGACGTTCTCGACAGTCAAAGGATAGATTTTGCCCGCGCCATCCTGCGCATCAGCAGTGAAAGCGTTCAAGCCTTCGCCAGCCAACTGGTCAAGGTTCATGGCAAAGACCATGATGCGCGTGCGCGTGTCGTTGCTGAACTTGACTGTGGAAGTAAGCGGGAAAGGCTCGCCCTTGAGCGTCACGGATTCAAGCGCAATAGCTCGCGTCGAAGTTGATTCGCTGATTAAAGTAGGACCGCCCAGCGCAGCCTTAGCCGCAACCAACGAGCCGCTCACAGCTACAAGCAGGCAGACACACAAAAGGGTAAGCAGGCGCTGACAGGAGCAACCCAGGAGACTTTTACACATAGCAATATCGCTCTCTGTTAAAGGACTAAAACGAAACGAACTCTATGAGGTGAATTTACCGGAGGGGCAGACCCAGCCGCACTAACCAGGTACACCCAATATAACACAACAGCCCGTCATCGGGTCAATAAATTAGACGTGCCATGTTTGCGTATAGCCGAACTTATTTTGAAAAAGAAAAAGACCGGCACGTTCCTAAAAGCATCGTGCCGGTCATTCTCATTAAAATCGGGGCGGAGTGATTTGAACACTCGACCTTTCGGTCCCGAACCGAACGCGCTACCAGGCTGCGCTACGCCCCGAAAAGAAAAATCAAAACGCTAATGGATTCTAAGTTAGCTACTTGAGCATGTCAAACTACGCGCTTTGCTGCGTCTCGGCTTTCTCTGCGCGAAGATTTTTGACGTGACGCCAAATCCACCACGCTGCCGCAGCTAAAATAATAATGCCGATGACGAAATCGAAACGGTGGAACCATGATTTCAAAGTCTCGTTCTTGTCCCATTGCTCTCCGAGTATCTGTCCCACGTAGGCGAGGCCCAGACACCATGGAAGCGAGCCTGCGAAGGTGTAGAGGATGAAGCGTGTTAGGTTCATGCGCGCCACGCCCGCAGGAAAGGCTATGAAGGTGCGTATGACCGGAAGCAGGCGGCTCGCAAAGACTATAATCTCGCCGTGACGCGAGAACCAACGATCAGCAAGGTCCAGATCGTGCCGCGAAATTAAAACGTAGCGGCCATATTTTTCAATCAGAGGACGCCCGCCATACATGCCGACCCAGTAAGCGACAAGCGAGCCGAGCACGCAGCCGACTGCGCCCGCCACTCCGACAGCCCATAGATTGAAGCGGCCCGTGTAAACCAGATAGCCGGAGAAAGGCATGATGACTTCCGACGGCAAAGGAATACACGCAGACTCAATCGCCATCAACAACACCACACCCGCATAGCCGAGCCTTGAGATAACGGCAACAATGAAGAC
>JBAWGU010000316.1:0-4037 GCA_049593215.1 Pyrinomonadaceae bacterium | reverse complement strand
GCTTTGGCGCGCTCACGCTCGCGCGCTTCGCGTTCACGTCTTTGTGCGAGCGCGGCGGCGTTGGGGTCATTCGGCTGCGCGGAGTTCGTGGCGGGCTGATCGTTGCTCGTCGTGTTCGCGGAAGGTTGTTCGGACGGTGCGGCCTGCGCGGTATTAGTGTTGACAGAGACGGGAGCGATGGTGGGTTGATGTTTCGGGCTGTACCAGCCTGCGGGAAAGCCTATCGCGGCAATGCTCAGGAGAACTGCTGCGGCGACACCCGCGTACATCATCTTCTTTCTTCCACTGTGAGCGGTGGCGGTGTCAACAGTCAGAGAGAGCGGCGCGATGGCGGCTTCTACCTCTTCTGCCGAGAGCAAAGCGTCTTCTTCCTTATCATCGTCGTCGTAAACATCCGTGCCGTCACCAACCATAGACTCTCTGGTCGGGGAGATGCCTTCGTCCATGCGGCGCAAGCCTTCGAGTACAACCTGCGTCCAGGGTTGATAGATGGTGCGAAGCTTAGGCTCTGAGGCTGCGCTGAATTTGAATTCGGCGTTGGGCAGCGTGAGCGCGTAATAGATTGCTTCGACGCCGCGCAGCGCGCCAATCTTCGCGTCAACGAGCGCGCCCGCCTGAATGTAGAAGTAGCCGGGAAAATTCGGATAGACGACCTTGAGCCGTCCCGTCTTCCTCTGGTTACAGAAAAATTCTATCAGTTCCGCCAGCGAGAGATCGCTGAGTTGTCCCGTCAGTGCCATAGGTGCATCCTTTTAGCTTTGAGAGCAAGTCTTCACAAGAAGTAGTTTTCCGTCTAGCTGATGAGCGGTGGGAGATTGAAGCAATGCTTTTGAGTAGCGAACGCCTGACGCGCCTGTCTTCATTCACAGCGCGCGTCGGGCGAGTAGCAGAGTTTCTATTCGGGTAGAACGAATTTGTAACTGATTACGCCTGCGACTTTGACAGGCTGTCCCGAAAGCATTGTCGGAGAGAAGCGTGCCATTGTGGCTGCCTGCGCCGCCGCTTCGCGCAAACCCTGTGGGCCGTTCGCGGCATGTGCCGAAATCACTTTGCCGTTTGTATCTATGACGACTTCGACATCCACAGTGCCGAAGACGCGCATACGCCTTGCCGTTTCAGGGTAACGAGGCATCGGCAGACTCGTCGCCTTGCCGTTGAGCACGCCGCCGGAGATGGGCTTGAGCAGAGGCTTCGGAGCGGATACGGACGGAGCCGGAGCGTTTGGCGGCGGCTCTTCCATGTTCTTCACTGCAACCGAGCTACTACTGCTGCTGACATTGCCGACTACGGGCGCGCTCCCTTTATCAACTGTCGCCACGTTCATCGCGGCGGGCACGTTCTTGTTGACAGCCGTTTGCTTGTTAGCTGCGGCTGGAGTTGAAGACGGGACGCTTGAGTTAGCCGTAGAGCTTGCAGGTTGAACGGGCGCGGGCTGAGAGGTCGTAGGCTGCGCGCCGTTCATCATGTTAGCGAGCTTCTCATCCAGATAGTAAGAGATGGACCTGTAAGTCACTTCCGTCGGCTCTGAGCTGACCTTGCCGCCTTCTATCACAGCTACGGAGGTTGTCATCTTGGTCCAGTTACCGACGAAATCAAATTCGTATGTGTAAGTCTCTTTGCTCAGGAGCGAGCCGTCCGCGTTGTGCAGCGTCATCTCTACGATATTGCCCTTGTCGTCATACTTGTAAGTCTCTTTGCCTGTCAGCGTCGCGCCCGTGACGGGAAAATAAGCGTTCTCCGTCTTCGCGCCTTTAATATCATAAGCCGCCGTCTCCAGTAGCACGTGCGACTCTTCGACAGACTTGCCGCCCTTGTTCGAGAGCTTGGCAGACTCCGTGCGAATTCTGCGCACAGGCCCGTTCAGTCCGTCGCGTGTGCGATCAGTGTCTGCGCTGGCGGCAACAGTTGCGCTCACGGGCTGCACGTTGCTCGCAGCAGTCGAGACAGGCTTCTGCGCCGTAGCGGAACAGGCGCAGGCCAAGAGAAAGATAGCAGCCGGAAAGATCGTTTCAGTTCGTTTCAGCATAGCTCTAAACTCCTACAGTCATTGTGTGAGCGAGCGGCCCCACGCGTTATGTCATAAAATTGGCGAGATGGGAGCAAGACGGACCGGCGCAGCCGTTTTAGGAATCAGGCAAGGCGAAGAAGCCTGACGAAAGCCGCGTTCGGCGGCAGAAATATATTACAACGCTAAACACCGTTTGTCCATAACAAACATTATAAGGGCTCAAAAAGCGGTGGATTTTGTTGGTTTTTCTACTTTTCCACGCTCTTGAAGGTCGCAATGAGGGTGGCAATCTCGTCAATCAGGCGGATGCTGCTGGCTTTTGTCGTCTCGTCGTTGCACATGATGGAGAAGACCAGAGGCTCTTCGTCGCCTGTCATGGCGTAGCCCGATAGAGAGTTGTCATAACTGAGCGCGCCCGTCTTGGCGTGTATGCGGCCCGCGACTGCGCGCAGGCGCATCTCAAGCGTGCCGTCTCGGCCTGCGATTGGAAGAGAGTCGCGGAAGATTTCGGCGGCGGCGGATTTTGAGATTGCTGCGAGAAGACGTGCGGTCGTTTCCGGCGTCACAAGGTCTAGGCGTGAGAGTCCACTGCCGTCGTGGAGCGCGAGTTTTTCCGTAGAGATACCTGCGCGCCCCAGCCACATGAGCACGACAGCCGCGCCCGCTTCCGCGTCGCCGCGCGTGAGCATACGACGCATGTTGGGATCAGGGGCCAGCGCGCCGCGCTCTTTGCCGAGCGTGCGAAGTATTAGCTCTGCGTTGAGATTGATGCTCTCTTTATTCGTCGCGCGAGCGATTTCGCCGAGCGTCTTGCTCTCAACGGAAGCGAGTTCAAACGCCTTCTGCGGATCAAACCTCTCACCCTCGCTCACACGCGAACTCTGTACACGAGCATCTCCATCAACCGTGATGCCGCGCGCCCTGAGCGCATCAAGAAAGAGAGCGGTGGTCCACTGCGCCGGATCATGTACTGAGAGACGCGCGCTGTAGCCTCTGCTCCCTAAAGGAAAATCGCCCCACACGCGCAACTCGTTTCCCGAAAGCGCGCGATTGATGCCGATGGTCGGCGGGGCATTGCGCTCTGCTGTGTTCGTATCATTCGTCAGGTGAAAATAGTTTTCGCCCGCGCTCAATCTCAAGTTTGCCGGTTCGCCTGTTTTGTTTGACGGCGCAATCGTCAACATCACTTCGTTGCCGTTGACGGAGAGCGCGCTGGCTTCCGCTCCGTAGTACCATTGAATGTCATTCCACAGCCATCCGTCACCCAGAGGCTCGCCGCGAAAGTATGTCTCATCGCCGACGAGATTGCCGCGCACGCGCCGCACGCCGCGCTGGTAGAGAGCGTCTGCAAGTTGGACCAACGAAGACGGTTCGCCTTTAGATGTTCTTGAAGAGAGATCGGGCGTGCCGCGTCCGTAGAGTACGAGGTCGCCTTTAATTGTGCCGTTCGCGTCGGGCTGCGCGCTGGCGTAAACAGAGGTGCGCCAGCGATAGTCTGCGCCGAGCATGTCGAGCGCAACGGCAGTCGTATAAATCTTCATGTTGGAAGCTGGCGTGAAAAGCATGTCCGCGTTGCGCGCGTAGAGCACGCGCCCGTCGCGCAGAGAGATGAGATAGACGCCCCATCGCGCAGACGTAAACTCGCTTCCGTCAATCGCGCGGTCAATCTTTTGCGCAAGCTCGCGGTCGGAGGAAGAGTTTGAAACGGCGATGGCTGGTTTAGTCTTAACTGCTGGCACAGCTTCTTTCGCCGCGCTCGCCTGTGGTCTTGCCGCAGTAGCCTGTGCGCGCTCGTCAACAAATCTTCTGGACGATGCGAGGAAGAGGACGAGCAACAGGAAGACGCTCATGCTAAGAACAAAGATGCGCCGTTTATGATTTATCTCATTCATTGTTTTGTAAGCTTAATGTAGAGGAGAGAAGATTGACAGACTCTATATCAAATTTTCAGTTGAGCGAAGGAAAGGAGCAATTCACCGCAGAGGCGCAGAGTCTTCGCAGAGTTTACGCAGAGAACATCATCCATCTC
>JBAWGU010000315.1:0-4028 GCA_049593215.1 Pyrinomonadaceae bacterium | reverse complement strand
CCGCAAAAGTTATCTCTCTTTACCATCTCGCGCGAAGCGTTGCCGAGCTTTTCGATTATGAGTTGGGGGAAACGCAGGTGGGCGGAGCTTCCGACGGAAATTTTCTCGCGGCGAAAGGGATCGCCGTGCTCGACGGACTCGGCATTGACGGCGACGGCGCGCACGCCGCGCACGAGCACGTCATCCAGACGGACATCGCTCGCAGAGGCGCGTTAATCGCCGGATTGATTGCGTCAATATAAAACGTCCGTTGTCAGTGGTCCGTTGTCCGTTGTTCGTGATTGGTAAGTTGAATGTTTCATCTTCAGCAATCAACACAAACGACGCTCAAAACAACGGACCACTGACAGCGGGCAACGGACAGCTTTTATGAAGATAGCAACGTGGAACGTAAATTCTGTGCTGGCTAGATTGCCTGTGGTGAAGCGTTGGCTGGAAGAGGCCGGGCCGGATGTGTTGTGTTTGCAGGAGACGAAGTGTACGGATGATCGTTTTCCCGCAGAAGATTTTGAGCTGCTTGGTTACAAATCCTTGACCTTTGGGCAAAGAACTTACAATGGAGTGGCGATACTCTCTCGTGTTGAAGCGGAAGAGGTGGTGCGCGGCCTGCATGATGATGAAGAAGGAGCGCACGCTCGTTTGCTGGGCGCAACGATTGAAGGCGTGAGAGTCGTCAACGTCTATATCCCGAACGGCGCGTTCGTCGGCTCTGATAAATATTTTTTCAAGCTCGAATGGATGCGGCGGCTGCGCGAGTTCTTCGATAAGTTTTACAAGCGGAGCGAGCAGGTTCTCGTGTGCGGAGATTTCAACGTTGCGCCGGAAGAGCGTGACGTGCATGACCCTAAGCAGTGGCAGGGCAAGATTCTTTTCAGCAAGCGTGAGCGCGCGGCCCTTGAAGAGATTAAGGATTGGGGATTCACGGATGCTTTTCGCTTGCACACGGAAGAAGGCGGGCACTTCTCCTGGTGGGATTATCGCGCAGGCTCTTTTCGCCGCAACGCTGGCCTGCGCATAGATCATATCTGGGTCACAGAGCCTCTTGCCGAAACATGCAAAGCGTCATGGATAGACAAAGAGCCGCGCGGTTGGGAAAGACCGTCGGATCACACGCCTGTTGTTGCGGGGTTTAAGTAGTTTTGGATTGACGAAAGAAATAATTAACAGGATAGACAGGATGAAAAGAAATGCTGAACGCGAAACGAGGAATGATGAATAGCAATCTCTTCGTCTTCCATTCCGCGTTCATCATTTCTCCTTTATCGCTTCTGCTTTATCCTATCTATCCTGTCCATCCTGTTAATTTCTTCAATTCAAAATCTAAAATCCAAAATGGAGCAAAGCGATGAGCGAAGGGAAGAATGATGGATTGATGCTGGCGGTCGCAGCCGGGGCAGGCGCGCTGCTTGCCATGCGCGCAGCTATCAGTTGGTGGCGCGAGTATGATTTTCATGATCGCGTGGTCTTGATTACGGGCGGGTCGCGCGGTCTGGGTCTGGTGATGGCGCGCGAGTTTGCGAAAGAAGGCGCGCGTGTTGCAATTTGCGCGCGGGATACGGGAGAGCTTGAACGCGCCCGTGTTGATCTACAGAAGCGCGGAGCGCGTGTGCTCGCAGTGCCGTGCGACGTGACGGACAGGGCGCAGGTCAACGAGATGGTGAGCATCGTTCGTGATTATTACGGCAGGGTTGATGTGCTTGTTAATAACGCTGGCGTGATAGAGGTCGGGCCTGTCGAAGTGATGACTCTGGAAGATTACGAAGTTGCGATGAAGACGCATTTCTGGGGGCCGCTCTATACGACGCTGGCCGTGTTGCCGGAGATGCGCAGGCGTCGTGACGGACGCATCATCAACATCACCTCCATCGGCGGCAAAATCAGTGTGCCGCATCTTGTGCCTTACAGCGCGAGCAAGTTTGCTCTGGTCGGACTCTCCGAAGGCTTGCGCGCAGAGCTTGCTAAAGATGATGTGGTGGTGACGACAGTGTGTCCGGGTCTGATGCGAACGGGCAGCCCGCGCAACGCAGAGTTCAAGGGACAGCACAGAGCGGAGTATGCGTGGTTCAGCATCAGCGACGCGCTGCCCGTCACTTCCATGCAGGCTGAGCGCGCGGCGCGACAAGTGATAGATGCGTGCAGGCGCGGCGATGCGGAAGTCGTGCTCTCGATTCAAGCGCAAATTGCCGTTCGCTTTCACGGACTCTTTCCCGGATTGACGCAGGACATACTTGGCTTAGTTAATCGTCTGCTGCCCGCACCCGGCGGCATCGGCAAACGTCGAGCGAAGGGCAAAGACAGTAGCTCCGAGATTTCACCTTCATGGCTCACGGCTTTGAATGAAAGAGCCGCGCAGGCAAATAACGAAACGTAAAAACTTTGGGGGTAAAAGGGGAAAGGGGGAAGAGGGTAAAAGGTAAAGGCTTAGAACGAAGGCTCGTTAAGAGAGTTGTTTTCTCCTTTTCCCCTTTTAACCTTTCCCCTCTTCCCCCTTATTATTAAATTTATGAGCGAACAAAAATGGCCGAATGTTTTGTGGGTAGTGAGGCACGGGCAGAGCGCGGGCAATGTGGCGCGTGATGCTGCGGAGGCCGCGGGGCTGCCTGTGATTGACATTAACCTGCGTGATGTTGATGTGCCGCTCTCGGAGTTGGGCGAAAGACAGGCGCAGGCTCTGGGCCACTGGTTCAGCAAGCTTGGCGAAGATGAATGGCCGACGGTGGTCATTGCATCGCCGTACAAGCGCGCACGCGCGACTGCGGAACTTGCGATGGATGCGGCGGGAATCAAACTTGACGGGATAACATTTTTGACGGACGAGCGTTTGCGCGAGAAAGAGTTTGGGATGCTTGATCGTTTGACGAGAGTCGGGATTGAGGCGAAGTATCCTGAGCAGGCTGAGGCGCGCACCGTGCTCGGTAAGTTCTATTTCCGCCCGCCGGGAGGCGAAAGCTGGTGCGATGTGATACTGCGCCTGCGCAGCGTGATTGATACCATCACGCGCGACTACAGGCGCGAGCGCGTGCTCATCGTCAGCCATCAGGTGGTCGTCAACTGCTTCCGTTACCTGATTGAACGCATGACAGAGGAACAGATTCTCACGATTGACCGCGAGAAGGAGCTTGCCAACTGCTCCGTCACCTCTTATGAATTCAATCCGCAGCTTGGCAAGCACGGCAAGCTTGCTTTGCAACTCTACAACTTTGTCGCGCCGCTCGAAGAAGAAGGCACTCCGGTGACGACGAAACCAGATGTACCCGTTGCGGTGAAATAAATCTACACGTCGAAAATGACAACACCTCGCAAACCAAAATTGCTCTCTAAAAGTTTCTTGCGTCACTGGCCCTTGCCGCAGCTCAGTGAGGAGGGGGACAAGGACGAGCGCGGGCGTGTGCTGATTGTGGGAGGCGCGAGGGAGATGCCGGGCGCGCTGATACTCGCGGCGACGGCTGCGTTGCGCGCGGGAGCAGGGAAGCTTCAGATTGCAACGTGCGGCAGTATCGTCCCCATTGTCGCGGCGGCTGTGCCTGAGTCGCGTGTCTTCACGCTTGGGGAAACGAAAGCAGGAGCGATTGCCGCTTCTGCCGCGAAGAAGGTTGCGGAGCTTGCGAATCGTACTCAAGCTCTGCTGATTGGGCCGGGGATGATTGATGAAAAGAGCGTGGCGCGGCTGGTGAAAAATATTTTGCCGCGCATAGAGGACGCGACCATGGTGCTTGATGCTGCTGCGCTCTCATGTTTTTCAGGCACGCCCGAATGCCTGCGTGAGTTCAAAGGCAATGCCGTCATCACGCCTCATGCGAAGGAGATGGCTGCGATGCTCGACATTGATAATGAAGAGGTAGAGCGCGAGCCGCTTGAGACGGCGCGGCGTGCTGCGCGCCAACTGGGTGTTGTGGTTGCTCTGAAGGGCAGAGAGACTTTCATCGTCGCGCCGGATGGCGAGGCTTACGCGAATCGCGCGGGCAACGTCGGGCTGGCAACTTCGGGTTCGGGAGATGTGCTCGCAGGCGTTATCGCGGGGCTTGCGG
>JBAWGU010000314.1:0-5672 GCA_049593215.1 Pyrinomonadaceae bacterium | reverse complement strand
CACACGGTCGTAATCACTGCTGCGGGGCACGAAGATTTCAACGCCTCGAAAGCGTTTCAGCTTCTCCACAACAAAACGGCCCAGAAACCCTGCGCCGCCCGTGACCACAATCTTCTTGTACGGAAATTCGTTCTCTGAACTCTCCATCTAATCCACCTGTGTTCTAAATTTTGTGAGCGGTAAATCGTTTGATGGTAAATGGTAAATGGTGATAAGAGAAAAGCGTTTTTCTATTTACCATTTACTATTTACCATTCACTATCTACGATTTACTATTCACCATTTACCATTTACCATTGAGTCATGGTATCAAAAAAGTAAATTCTGCTGAAATGCTCCCACAGAAGCGAGTCCGATTCAGGCAGCATTTGCTTTCCCTATGCAATCACATCAACCCTACTTAAAGGAAGCATTTAGATAATGACCAAGCGCGCACTAATCACAGGCATCACGGGGCAGGACGGCTCATACTTGACAGAACTGCTGTTGGAAAAAGGCTACGAAGTCTTCGGCATCGTCCGCCGCTCATCTTCATTCAACACAGACCGCATAGACCATCTCTATCAAGACCCGCACGAGCCTGACACGCGCCTCCGCATGTTCTACGGCGATTTGAACGACTCAAGCTCTCTGAACATGATTCTGCGAAACACGCAGCCGGATGAAATCTACAATCTGGGCGCGCAGTCGCACGTCCGCGTCAGCTTCGACGTGCCCGAATACACAGGCGAAGTGACCGGACTCGGCACCGTCCGCATCCTCGAAGCCATCCGCGAGCTAGGCATCAAGCCAAAATTCTATCAAGCCTCTTCATCCGAACTCTACGGCAAGGTCGTCGAAACTCCGCAGACGGAAACCACGCCCTTCTACCCGCGCTCGCCCTACGCCTGCGCCAAAGCCTACGCCTATCACATCACCGTCAACTACCGCGAGTCTTACAACATGTTCGCCGTCAACGGTATCTTGTTTAATCACGAATCGCCACGTCGCGGCGAAACCTTCGTCTCGCGCAAGATCACACGCGCCGCCACGCGCATCAAGCTCGGCCTTCAAGACAAGCTCTACCTGGGCAACCTAGACGCCAAGCGCGACTGGGGCTTCGCCAAAGATTACGTCGAAGCGATGTACCTGATGATGCAAGCCGAAGAGCCGCAGGATTACGTCATCGCCACCGGCCAGACTCATTCCGTCAGAGAATTTCTTGACGAAACCTTCGGCTACCTTGATTTGGATTGGAACGAACACGTCGAGATTGACCCGCGCTACTACCGCCCCGCCGAAGTTGACCTCCTCCTCGGCGACGCCAGCAAAGCCCGCCGCGAACTCGGCTGGGAGCCAAAGGTCAGCTTCAAAGAGTTGGTCCGACTGATGGTTGACCACGACATGAACCTCGCCCGCGAAGAACTATCAACGAAAGGCGCAAGCGCAGTGAACAAGGTGCGTTGGGGCGCGGTCTAGTTGTAGTCAGATGCTTAATGTTATGAAAGTCTCTGATTATTAAGCTTTGACCTCTGGCTAATCAGTGGATAGTTTTTTGTGTGATGAAACCGAAAGTTTACATTGAGACTTCTATTCCAAGTTTTTACTACGAGATTCGTACTGCGCCTGAGATGGTGGCTCGTAGAGAGTGGACGCGCCAGTGGTGGGATGAGGCTAAAGATGATTATCTGCCTGTCACGAGCGTTGCAGTTCTGGACGAATTACAGGGCGGCGATTATCCGAACAAAGATAAAGCTGTCGAATTAACGAGCGATTTATTGCTTGTGCCAATCATACCTGAGATTGCGGAGATTGTTCGGGCGTATATTCAGCATAAAGTTATGCCGGATGATCCGGTTGGCGATGCTTTACATTTGGCGTTGGCCTCTTTTCATAAATGCGACTTCTTGCTGACGTGGAATTGCCGTCATCTGGCGAACGCGAATAAGTTTGGCCATACTCAGACGAGTGAATGCTATGCTTGATTTGCACATCCCCTTGCTGGTTACACCGCTGGAATTGCTCGGAGGTCGAGATGAGACAAAAGGATGATCCGACGATTGAAAGAATCAGAGAAACGAGACATCGTATTTCTGAAGAGCACGGACACGATCCGCAAAAGATCGTGGAATATTATCTCGAATTGCAGAAGAAATATAAGCAGCGGCTTTCAGAAGATACGGAAGATGAGCATACAGAACCCGTCAAAGCCTAAGAACTCATTCACCAAGCCGCTCGATAGCATGTATGCCGTCTGATGAAGATGAGGTCAAAGAAACGATTGAGAAAATTTTTGTTGAGATAGAGCATGAGGAGATGGAAAAGGATCAGGCTCTATGGTCCATCGCGCAAAACTTATTGATGAGTGAAGAACTGCAAAATAGCTATGACCGTGTGGCGGCGGATTATGCCGTGCAGTTTCGTGGCGAAATGGAGCAGAAGCCGTTTGACCGGAAGATGCTTGACTGGCTGGCTGAAAAGGTGGGCGGCTCAGGCGTGATTTGTGATATGGGATGCGGCCCCGGACAGATCGCCAGATATTTGCACGATCAGGGAGTGAAGGTTTGCGGCGTTGATTTGTCGCCGGAGATGGTGCGGCAGGCGCAGCAGTTGAATCCTGAGATTCCCTTTCAACGCGGCGATATGCTGGCTCTCTCAGAAGTCGCGGACAATAGCTTTGGCGGCATCGCAGCCTTTTATTCTATCGTTCACATTCCGCGCCCGCAGGTAGTCAAGGCTCTGCGCGAGTTAAAGCGAGCGCTGCGCCCCGGTGGGGTGCTATTGCTGACATTTCATATCGGGCAGGAGATTAAGCATCTGGACGAGTGGTGGGGGAAAGAAGTCTCTCTGGATTTTCTCTTCTTTGAGACGGAAGAGATGAAAGGCTATCTCAAGGCGGCAGGCTTTGAGATGGAGGAAGTGATCGAGAGAGACCCGTATCCGGAGTCTGTGGAGTATCCGAGCCGCCGCGCGTACATCTTTGCAAAGAAAGCTTAAGTTGACGGTGGCGCGTTCAGTTCCATGTGAATCTCAACTTAAACAGTCTTGCGCCCATCAATAATTTCAGGGCGAATGCGATAGACGGCGATGGTGTTGGCGCGGCCCCAGGCATCAATTTGCGTGGCGTTGATGGCGGGCGTGAGCGTGGGGTTTGATTCTGTGATCCGGCGCATGGCCTGTTCCATACTGGTAGGCTCGACAATGCGTTCGGCGCTCCCGTTGACCATCACGCTCAGCCAGTGCGCGGCGTCCTGCACCTCTTCGACTTGCAGGCAGACCAGAGGGTTGTGCTCAATGTAATTCGTCTTCATCCCTTCGGTGGTGAAGATGTAGATGAACTCGGAATCGTAAGCGTAGTGAATGGGCACAACGTAAGGACGGCCATTCTCGCCGACGCAGCCCAGATGACCGAACCCGACGCGACGCAGTAAAGCCTGCATCTCTTCCAACGGCATGTCTTCAACTTTAATCATTGCATTCCCTCTAAAGAGTCTGGAGTCTAAAGTCAGAAAGATTTTACTTGCTTTAGACTTCAGACTCCAGACTCCAGACTTTAGACTTTAATCAGGCTTTTCAAAGTGCGTTGTAGAACATCTGCGGAGGCGCGCAGGCCAGCGCGTTCCTCATCGTTGAGCGGAAGCTCTATGACGCGCTCGACTCCCTGACGCCCGACGACGCAGGGCAGGCTCAAATAGATTCCGTCAATGCCGTACTCGCCGCGCGTCATCGTGGAGACGGGCAAGACCGTATGCTCATCTCTCAAGATGGCTTCGCAGATGCGAGCGACGCATGAAGCGATGGCGAATGAAGTGTAGCCCTTGCGCTCGATGATGTCTGGGGCAGCGCGCCGCACGCGCCTGAGTAGCTCATCGAAGTCAGGCGGGCAGTTGTCAGAAGCGCAGTATTCTTTGAGCGGAACGCCAGCCACATGCGCCGCGCTCCATGCGGCAATTTCGGAATCGCCGTGCTCGCCAATGATGTAAGCGTGAATCGAGCGCGCCTCGATGTTCAACGCCGCGCTGAGCATCGCTCGCAAACGCGCGCTATCAAGCACAGTCCCTGAGCCAAGCACGCGCTCAACGCTCAGGCCCGATTCTTCCTGAGCAACCTGCGCGAGGATGTCCACAGGATTTGTCGTCATCAGGATGACGCCGTTAAAACCTTCGGCCATCAGGCGACGCATACAATCGCGCACGACTGTGACGTTGCGTCCCAGCAGGTCGAGCCGCGTT
Source organism: Pyrinomonadaceae bacterium (assembly GCA_049593215.1). Taxonomy (GTDB): domain Bacteria; phylum Acidobacteriota; class Blastocatellia; order Pyrinomonadales; family Pyrinomonadaceae; genus JBAWGU01. Next base: position 1,461 of record JBAWGU010000314.1, on the reverse strand, counting down.
TCGCCCGGATGGCTGCCGACTCCTGCGGCGATGACGCAGACGTTAGCGCGCGCCGCGTCTCTGTAATCGCCAGCCCAGACGCGCACGGGCCGCGCAAGCGGAACGGCTTGCTGCAAGTCCATCGCTTCACCTTCGGCGCGCTGCGGGTTTGCGTCAACAATAACTATCTCGCGCGCAATGCCGCTCGCAATAAGTGCATACGCGCTTGACGCGCCGACGTGGCCCGCGCCGATGATGCTGATGCGTTGAAGCGGAAAGGAAGAGTCGGAATCAACCATGAGATAAAGACAAGGGGTCAAAGGGGAAGAGGGAAAATGAAAGATAGAGAGCCGACTAATCTTTCCCTTTTACCCCTTTACACATTTCCCCTCTTCCCCTTTCCTCTCTGTGTCTCTGTGACTAACGTCTAAAGCTTGACGGGACGACCGCCTTCGCGTATGGATGCTTGCGCGGCTTCCAGCAATCGAACAACGCGCAGGCCCGCATGGCCGTCCGTTAAAGCTGCGCGCGATTGCTGAATCGCTTTGAGGAATTCGTCGCAGACGTAGCGCAAAGCCTCCGTCGAGTCCAGCTTCGGAACCCACACATCGCCCGTGCGATAGCTGACCAGAGTTTTATAAGCAGCCTCTTTATCCAACGCATCCGCGCTCTGCGTGACCATCACGCCCTTGTCATAGATGCGAAGCTTTTCCGTCGGCTCGATGTCGTCATAGACAACCATCTTGCGGCTTCCGGCAATCAGCGTGCGGCGAATCTTGACGGGCGAGAGCCAGTTGAAATGAAAGTGTGCGATGAACTGGTCTGGAAACCGTAGCATCAGGTAGGCAATATTTTCTATGCCCTGCTCGATGTGGCAACTGCCCGTCGCGGTCAGAGCTTCAGGCTGGCGATCAATGATGAAGTCCATGATCGAAAGGTCGTGCGGAGCTAAATCCCAGACGACGTTGATGTCTCTCTGGAAGAGTCCGAGATTGATGCGCACGGAATCGAAGTAGAGCAAATCGCCAAGCTCGCCGCTCTCGACAATCTCTTTGACCTTGCGGACCGCGCCCGTATAGACGAAGGTGTGGTCCACCATCAACGTCAAGCCCTTGCGCTCTGACAACTCTATCAACTCTTCCGCCTCGCGCACGTTCGAGGTCATAGGCTTTTCAATCAGGACGTGCTTGCCTGATTCGAGCGCGGCCTTTGCAAACTTGTGATGCGTGGCGACGGGCGTGGCGATGACAACGGCGTCGAGGTGATTGTCCGCAAAGAGTTGCTTATAGTCGCGCGACGTGCGCGCAGCCGGGTAGCGGCGGCTCACAGTATCCAGACGCTTCGCATCCGTGTCGCACATCCATAAAAGCTGCGCCGCCTCGTTCTCCGCAAAGTTGCGCAGCAGGTTCGGCCCCCAGTAGCCGCAGCCAATCACACCAATCGTTGTCGTGTTCATTAAAGTATTTGTCCGTTGTCAGTGGT
>JBAWGU010000313.1:0-2784 GCA_049593215.1 Pyrinomonadaceae bacterium | reverse complement strand
CCTGCCGAGCGCGCGCCGCTTCCGGCAATCACGCCCGCAACGAAAGTGCCGTGGCCGTGAGCCTGATCCGTGTTCGGCAGATTCTCAATCGCCGTCGGAGAGATGAAGCCTGCGGCAACGCTCTGCGTGTCTGCGAGTTTGACGTTCTGCGCGACGCGCCCGAGCAGGTCCGTGTGCGTTCCATCAATTCCCGTATCAAGCACGGCGACCGTCACGCCTTTGCCTGTCAGTTGCGCGCCGGCGTTCGAGCGCGAGATGTCTGAGTCTGACTGTGCGCGCGTGAGGTTCATAGCCGTGCGCGCGTTTGTGTCTATAGAAAGTTGCAGCGTGCGATTGCCGTAGATTGAACGCACGGACGGAAGATGCGAGATGGCGACAATCTGATAGCGCGTCGCAGTGATGACAACCATCGGGAGCGCGTTGTAGATCGTGCCGCCGATAACGCCCAAGCGTTGCAGGTCGCCGAGGTCTGAAGCGGTCGGCTGATGATGAAAGACGACGATGGCATTCACGCTGCTGTCATCAGTCATCTTATCAAGCAGGAGCGCAAGCTCAGGGTCGAAGCTCTGCAACCCCATCTGATCTCTGACGCTCTGCCCGTCAACAGGAAGAACGCTGTTCACGATATTGAGACCGTCTGCGCCCGTCATCGTGATGCCGTCCGCTCCGGTCATCGTGATGCCGTCAACACCTGCGAACGTCAGCGCGCCGTTCGGAACAGCGAACACGCGGCCAGTCGTGTCCGTGCCAACAACTCTGTCCGCTCCGGTCATCGTGATGCCGTCTGCGCCCGTCATCGTAATACCATCCGCGCCCGTCATGGTAATGCCGTTGGTCCCGTTACGCGTGATGCCGTCTGCGCCCGTCATGGTGATGCCATCGGCTCCGGTCATCGTGATGCCGTTGGTCTTTGTGAGAACAACGGAGTCTGCTTGATACGTGGTCCCATCTGCTCCGGTCATCGTGATGCCGTCCGCGCCTGTCATCGTGATGCCATCGGCTCCGGTCATCGTAATTCCGTTGGCTCTCGTGGCGGTGACGCCGTTCGCGCCCGTGTAGGTCACGCCGTCTGCGCCGGTCATCGTGATGCCATCCGCGCCCGTCATCGTGATGCCGTTGACGCCGCACGCGAGCAGTCCGTCTGCGCCCGTCATCGTGATGCCGGAAGTGTTGACGTAGGTGATGCCGTCCGCGCCCGTCATCGTGATGCCGTTTGCGCCTGTGACGGTGACGCCAGCGCAGACTGTGCCGACGCTCAGGAAGAGCACGAGGGCGAGCGCGACGCACTTTTGGAGATTTCGATAAGCTTGACGAAACATTTTGACTGGGAGCCGACGCGAAAATCTTCTTCTAATTGCTGCGCCGCGTAATTGGCAGGAACTGCTGCCCGCGTCGGGAACGGGACGCAATAACTTAGCTGACCGAATGTGCTGGGCAAAGCGGGAAAATAGCATGAAATAATGAACTGATTTATTACGTTCGTGTTCTATTTCCGTTACCTCTCAGTCAGTACCGCCTGTGGTAGCGGGGCGAAAAGCAAGGATGAAGGATAAAGGCGGAAGGATGAAAGTGTGGCTATTTAAGTTGAACCATTCAAGTTGGGCAGTCCTTCTTTCATCCTTCATCCTTCCTAATTCATCCTTGCTCTTTCATCCAATCAACTCCTGATAAACCTTGCGCGTCTCTGCCGTTGGCTCGACGCCCAACTCTTTACGCAGGATTTTGCGTAGATGCTCGTATTGCTCCTTGACGGCGACGCGATTTCCGAGAGCGGCATGTGCGCGCATCATCATGCAGTGTATGTCTTCCCTGTAAGGGTCTGCGTGCAGAATCTGCTGCGCGAGGTCTAGCGACCGGGGCCATTCCTGCACCTTTTGTGCCACCGCCGCGAGAGCTTCGAGCATACGCAGGTGTTGCTCGCTGTAGTAAGAACGCTGCTCTTCAACCCACTCGTCATAACTGCCCTGCATGAAGTCGCCGCGATAGAGCGCAATCGCATCTTCGTAAGATTTAATGCAGCGATCAAACTCACGCGCGCGCCGCGCCGTCTCGCCCTCTGTCACAAGGCGGTCAAACTCCTCAGTGTCTATGCGGTAAGAGAAATCAGCATTGAGTTGATAGTCGCCGTCGCGATAGAGCAGGAAATTTTGTTTGAGCGGTTGATTGCTGTTGAGAGCTTTGCGTATGTGCGAGACGGTCGGATGAAAATTCTTTTCGACGGCATCGAAATCCGATTCACCCCAGAACGTGTCAATGATCGTGTCTTTGGAAGCGCGACGATGACGGCGCGAGGCGATGAAGCACAGGATGTCGCGCGCTCGCTTCGTCACCCACGCATCTGCCGCGAGCGGGCGCGCAGGGTCGCGGACAATCTCAACAGGTCCAAGCATGTTGATGGTCAGGTCTGTTAAAGGTTTTGTCTGAACGACTGCAACCTGCGGCGCAGGTTGAGAAGCTTGCTGCCCGGCGGAAACGGGCGGCGCGCTGGCAAGCTGTTCGCGCACATCCAAAGGCAGGAGTTCGAGCGCGTCCGCGCTCTTGAAGAGTTGCGGATTGCGCGCGACTTCTCGCTGCAACCAATATTCGTAATCGTAGCGCGCGGCCAGATCGAGAGCGCGGCGCAGCCGCTCAAGCATCTCGCCTTCTTTGCCGTCTATCTGATCGCAGGCGGCGAGAGCCATACACGCCTGAGCTTCGTAATAGTAGAGGCCGCGCTCGTGAAAATATTTGAGCGCGGGTTCGAGGTCGGCGCGTGCGGCTGCCCTGTCGCCCTGCGCGAGCATG
>JBAWGU010000312.1:0-4672 GCA_049593215.1 Pyrinomonadaceae bacterium | reverse complement strand
CAACAGGGCATTGCCGCCGAAGAGAATCATCATCGCGTAAGGAGCGACGCGCTTCGAGTTTAATAATATTTCCGCCTGAGCGACTGCAATGAACGGAGTGTGAGCAGGGTTTCTCATGTCAATGCTCTCTACGGCTGACCAGACTTAAATAGTAGTCTTCGAGCGTGGGCGCAGCGAGTTTGAATTCTTCGCCCGGTCGCACGCCGTTTGAAATAGCCCTTACTCTCACCTGTCCTTCAAACATCTGCGAAGAGATGATTTTGCAGCGCGACTTTAAGGCTGAAACATTTTCGCGCGGGACTGTGGCCTCCCAGATGTTGTCTGCGATTTTGTTGAGCGCTTCTCGCGGCGCGTGCGAGGCGAGGATTTCGCCCTTGCGAATAATCGCCATCCGGCCACAGAGGTTTGAGACATCCGAGACGATGTGAGTTGACAGGATAACGATAGTGTTTTCGCTTGCGGCTTCCGAGAGCAAATTGTGGAAACGCACGCGCTCTTCCGGGTCAAGCCCTGCCGTCGGCTCGTCAACGATGATCAAACGGGGCTGGCCTATCAGAGCCTGCGCGATTCCCAAACGCTGGCGCATCCCTCCCGAAAATCCTCCGAGCTTTTGCCTGCGCGCATCAGAGAGATTGACTCTTTCAAGCAGCGCGTCAACGAGAGCCTTGCGCTCCTTGCTATCGCTCACGCCCTTGAGCTTCGCAAAGTAGTCGAGCATCTGCTCGGCAGTAAGAGTCGGGTAAAGCCCGAAGTCCTGCGGCAAGTAGCCAAGCAATCTTCGCGCAGTCTGTTTTTGAACGAGCACGTCAACATCGTTCATCCGAACTGCGCCTGAGTCTGGTTCGAGCAGCGTTGCCAGAACCTTCATCAAGGTTGTTTTGCCGGAGCCATTTGGTCCAAGCAGGCCGAACACTCCCGCAGGGATTTCGAGCGTCACGTCTTTGAGGGCCTGAATGCCGCTCGCATAGGTCTTGTTCAACTCTTTAATTTCAAGCAACACTTTCCGGCGATCTCCAATTCTCAAATGAGATGACACAGGCAGGTTTCAAAGGTTAGCCATAGCTTAGACACTATGTTTCTATGATTGTTCCCGCACAACTTAGAGCGGGAAGCATTGAGTGAATGAAAAGAGCAGACGATTAACCGCAGAGGACGCAAAGAGGACGCGCCAGGAGCGCAAAGGCTTTTGCGTCCTGTGCGTGTTTGCTTTGCGACCTTTGCGGTTAATCTTTCCTTACCTGCTATTGCAACTCGCGCTAGAGTCAAGCACGCGCAGATGCTCCTGATGTGCCGCTACTTTTTATCGTTGATCTCTAATTCGGTGATGAGGCGATGAAGATAAGAGCGGCTGATGCCGAGGCGGCGCGCGGCGGCGACCTTGTTGCCGTGTTCGGTTTGGAGGGCAGCGACGATCATCCGGCGTTTGAGGGCGGCGGCTGCGCCTTCGAGTGTGTTTTCGTCTGAGGCGTGCGCTTCGGGCAAGGTGCGTAGCATTTTTTCGGGAAGAAACTCGATGCTGAGTTTTGGTCCTGCGTGCAAGACGACGAGGCGTTCGATGAGGTTCTCAAGCTCGCGCACGTTGCCGGGCCAATCGTAATCATGCAGGGCTTCAATCAGGGCAGGGTCTAGTTCGGGAGTGGCACGCCCGTGCTTCTCTGCTGCCTTTTGAGCGAAATGCGCGGCGAGCAGTGGAATGTCTTCCTGACGCTCGCGCAAAGGCGGCAGGACCAGAGGCACGACGTTAAGGCGGAAGAAGAGGTCTGAGCGAAACTTGCCTTCTTCGACTTCATGTTCAAGGTCACGATTGCTCGCGGCAATGAGGCGTATATCAACTGTGATCGTCCGGTTGCTGCCGACGCGCTCGAAGGAGCGTTCCTGAAGGACGCGCAGAAGCTTGACCTGAACGGCGGGCGTCAACTCGCCAACTTCGTCCAGAAAGAGTGTGCCGCCGTCTGCCATCTCGAAGCGCCCTTTTCTGGCTTGTGTCGCGCCTGTGAAAGAGCCTTTCTCGTGGCCGAAGAGTTCGGATTCGATGAGAGACTCCGGCAGGGCGGCGCAACTGACGGCGACGAATGGACCACTGCTGCGCGCGCTCTCTTCGTGAATGGCGCGTGCGAGTATCTCTTTGCCCGTGCCGTTCTCGCCCGTGAGCAGAGCGGTGACGTTGGCGGCGGCGACGGCGCGCGCCTGTTGCAGAGTCTGCTCAAGCGCGTGGCTCGCGCCCATCAAATCGCTGAAGCCTTTCGTCCGTTTAATCTCGCAGCGCAGGTGCAGGACTTCCTCTTCGAGGTCATGTATGCGCGCGGCCTGCGCGACGATGTGAGAGATGGCGTCCGGGTCGAAAGGTTTTTCAAAGAAGCCGCTTGCGCCCCGGCGAACGGCTTCGAGCGCAGCCTCGCGCGAGCCGCTGCCGGTGATGACGATGACGGGCACGGGCGGTTGAGAGGCGCGGGCGGCGGCGATGAGCGCAAGTCCTTCGGAAATGTCTTCGGGCGCGGGCGGCATCCGCAGGTCGCTTAAAACGACATCAATCTTCTCCTGCTTGAGCAGGCTTTCCGCATCCGCGCGCGACGGAGCTTCAAGCACCGAGTAGTTTTCTTCAAGCAGCCAGTAGAGTTGACGGCGCACGGCTGCGTCGTCGTCAACCACGAGGATTGTCTGCTTTCTCTGTGCCTGTTCGCTCATCAAAGTCTCGCGCGCCTGAACGATTGTCGAAAGTATCTGCCGAGAATCGTCTCGGATTGTAAAACGCCATGTGGGAGGCGTCAGAAAGTTGGCTTACTGTTCTTGGAAAAGCTGAAAGGAAGATTAACGTGGTCCAATTAACGGGCGGCCCCTGATTGTCCGCTTCTGTCTTTGGTCCAAGTAATCTGTTTGGATGGTAGCACGACGCGAAAGCAAGTTCCAAAGCCTTCTTTGGATTCGACATCAATGTGGCCGCCGTGTGCGCGCACAACTTCGCGGCAGGTGTAGAGGCCAAGCCCGACGCCTTTGCGCTTCGTCGTGGCGAAGGGGTGAAAGAGCCGCTTGCGCTGAAACTCTTCAGACATGCCCGGCCCTGTGTCGCAGATTTTGATGAAGATATCGCTGTCGCTTCCCTCTCCTGCTTCGACAGTCAACTTGCCCTGCTTATCCTGCGCGCTCATCGCTTCGATGGCGTTGATGACAAGATTCTCAAAGACCTTCTCGATGCGTTCGGCGTCAACCGGAGCGACTAAAGTTTCGGGCAGGCGCGTTTCGATATCAATAGCAGGGCGCGCAGGCTCTGCGTTCGCGGCCATGACGCGCCGGATCATCGGCAAGAGGTCTGTCGGCATGGGCCGTTTGTATTCTCCGCTCAAAGTCTCTACGGGGTCGCTCAGTTTAGAGACCAGTCGGCTCAGTTTATCAGCCGCCGCTTTGAGCGAGACGAGCGCGTCTGCGCGAAACTCTTCGCGGTGAAACTGCCGCTCCATGTTGCTGACGAGAAGCAAGAGCGCGGAGATGGCGTTTTTCAGATCATGCGTGAGCATCGCCGAAAGGCGCATGAAAGATTGAAACTGTCGCGCCTCCGCTTCGCGCGCCATCTGTTCGCGCAGTTGATCTTTCATCTGGTTGAAAGTATCCGCAAAGGGGCGCAGGTCATCGCTTGAGCGCACTTCCAATCTTTGGTCCAGACGCCCTCCGGCAATGGCTGCGGCATTTTCGGTGATGTTCTCGATGCTGCGCGACGTGCGGCTGGCGAGATGCGTCAGGAGCGCGGCGGCAAAGAGGCCGACGAGCGTGGAAGCAATAATTACTATCCAACCTCTGCGCCGCAAACTTTTCGTGGCAGCGGTCTGGTTTGCGGCGACTGCAACCGCGAGGTCTCGCGTCGCTATAGGGCGATAGACGACGAGCCAGCGTTCTCCACCGGACGAATCGTAAAAGCTCTCTCCGCTCTCGCCTGCTTTCATCGCTTCAGCGATGGGCTTGAAAGAAGCGGGCATCGCGCTCGCGGCCACTTGATAACGGAGGGCTTCGTTGGTGTGATAGATGATGTTTCCTTCGTGGTCGAGGATGACGACGAGGCGCGGCGACGCTGTTTGCGCGTTCGCGCGATTTTGGGTCGAAGCAATTCCCGTCTGATCGCTCGCGGCATCTCTCAACAGAGGGTCGAGCTTGAGGTCGAAGATGAGCGCGTCACTCGCAAAACTTTTTTCGCCTGCGACAACGGGAACGATGTAGCGCAAGGCGGCTCCGAAAGATTCTTTTATAACAGGCGAGCGAATCAGGCCGGGATTTAATGTGGTCCAGAATGAATCATCCGGAAGCGGGTCGCTGAGTGTCAGAGCTTCCGTTTTAAGAGACACCCTGCTGCTATTATCTTCATGCAACATCTCTCCTCGAAAGAGGACTTGCCGGTTATTGTGCAGGCAGGTGATGGCGGAATAATATTTTTGTCTCCCCAGAAGAAACGAATTGATTTCCGCTTCTACCTTATCCAGCTCAGGATCGTTGGCCGCAGGATTTTGACTCGCTGCCGTTGATAGTCTGGCCGAAGAATTTTCTGCGCTCACGCGAGACTTAAAATTATCCGGCGCACCGGCGGACGCTGCTGTCTGCGAATGGTGAGCGGTGTAATCTAGAATTGAGCGCGAGCGCGCCAGAGCGGTTAATTCGTTCTCGCGCAGGCGCAAGCCCTCTTCAATGT
>JBAWGU010000311.1:0-8590 GCA_049593215.1 Pyrinomonadaceae bacterium | reverse complement strand
GCGTTGATGACCCGCCCGCTACCGCAGGCGGTTCTGACCTGTCATTATTTGAAAGAGGTTTTCATGCTTCACAGACGATTGATTTTATCCGTCATCATCTCGCTGCTCTGTTTCACGACCATCTTCGCGCAAGCAACGCCGACGAAGGAGGAGCAGAAAGACCGGCAGGAGCTTGAGCAGAAAGCTCTCGCAGAGCTTGACGAGATCATCACAGACAGCCAGACGTTTCGCGTCGCAGAGAATCGCGTCATCATCAAGGCAGTGGCGGCAGACCTCCTCTGGAAATATGACGGGGCGCGCGCACGCTCGCTCATCAAAGAAGCCGTCAGCAGTCTTCAGGAGATTACCGTCATGGGTGAAGACGGGCCGGACCTTTACCGTCGCAGAAACGATTACATGCAACTGCGAAAAAATATTGTGCAGGCTGTTGCCCGTCACGATGCGCGTTTCGCCCGCGAGTTACTGCGACAGACGCGTCCACCTGTGAATGCAGAATCGAAGGCCGAATACGACCCGGAGGATTATCAGGAGCGGCAACTTGAATCGAACCTGATGGCGCAGATTGTCGAGACCGACCCGAAGCAAGCTCTCGAAATGGCCGAAGAGAATCTGAAGAAAGGTTTCTCAACAGACCTCCTGCAACCGCTCGCGCTGCTTCAAGAGAAAGACAGAGAGGCCGCGACCAAACTCGCCAGCGACATCCTGACCAAGCTTCGCACGGAAAATCTAACGACTAACGGAGAGGCCGCAAAGATTGCGTTCGGGCTGCTTCGCCTGACTGTCAAAAAGCCTGAGACGGATGCAAAGCCGGATGCAAAAGCGGAACCGAAGCAGGAGACAACAAAGGACGCGCAGCCGCTTCTTGATGAACAGGGCCAGCGCGATTTGATAGAGCTGCTTGCCGACGCAGCTTCCGTTAACTCGCCGCGACAGATGGAGTTCATCTCAGCGCTGCAATCCCTGATGACGGAAGTCGAGCGTCTTGCGCCCGCGCGCGCCGCGCAGCTTCGTCGTAAAGTTTCAACGGGCAGCAATGAAAGCGGCTTGTCTGATTCAGAGCTATCTGATCCAGCCCTTTACTCAAAGCTGGATAACGCCAGCGCCGAAGAAATTCTTGCCGCAGCGCCGAACGCTCCGCCGGAGATGCGCGAGTATGTCTATCAGCGCGCGGTGGCGAAATTTTCAGAGCGGGGTGATCTGGAGAGAGCGCGCAAGGTCATCAATGAAAACATCACGAACCCGCAAGAGCGCAAGCGTATGCTGGCAGAGATTGATCGTCAGGTGCTGGCTCTGGCAGCCTCGCAGGGCAAGATGGAAGAGACGCGAAAGATGCTCTCGACCCTGCGCAGCAATGAAGAGCGCGCGAGTACACTCGCTCAGCTTGCGATGGCCCTCTCAGAGAAAGACGATAAGAAGAGCGCGCTCAAACTCCTCGACGAAGCGCGCGAGATGGTCGGTGGGCGCGCACGCAATCCGAAACAACTGATGGCGCAGTTGATGGTCGCGCAGGGCTACTCTGTGGTTGAGCCTTCACGCAGCTTCCCCATTCTCGAATCCGTCGTTGACCAGCTCAACGACCTCGTTGCAGCCGGGGCGGTGCTCGCAAGTTTTCTTGATGAAGACGGAGAGATGATGAAGGACGAAGAGATCAAGATAGGCTCGCTCAATGGTCTGGTCAAATCTTCCGTCATGCAGTACGCAGGCGAAGTGACGGAGCTGGCACGGAAGGATTTCGATAAGACGATGATTGCGGCCAACAGATTTCAGCGTCCTGAGCTGCGCGTGATGGCGCACCTGCTCATCGTTCAGAGCGTGCTGCAACCGCAAAAGAATAAAGAGATGCAGGGAGGTCTGACAGCCATCACCACGCGACCGGAGATTATTGATTAGTTTGCTTTGCGCGCAGCGAGACGGTTATTATCATGCTTCAATAATTTCTCTTTGAGGCATAGTCGGCTTCTTGAATTCTTATCGAAAAAGATTGTTCGCCGTTGCGCTCGTTTTAGCGATAGCATTGCTGTTAACGTCAGGTGTGCCCGGAGCCTTTTGTGCTCTGAGCGGTTTAGCGCAAGCGCAGGAGAGCTTCCCTGCTCCGCCACAGGATCGTTCGCGCATCTACGTTTTCGATGAGAAGAATGCTATTGAGCCTTTGCCTTTCGAGACGGGCAAGACGCCTTTGCGCGCGGATGCGGTTGCGTCAAACGACCGCGTCAGCTACATTCAAATAGAAGGCGCGCACGCGGCGACGTTGATTGACACAAATGCGCCGCGCTTCTTCCTCTACTCCTCAGATCAGCCAAACGTGCATCCGCCTTTCATTGTGCGCCTGACGGAAAAACGCGGGGCGAGGCGTGTGACGGCGGTGGCGCAGCACGGGCTAACCGGTTATGCGATAGCGTCTGAAGAGATTATCAAACCCGTTTACCGTGTGCTTGGGCGCGCAGACGGGCTATACTTCATGGAAGTTCGCGCACGCGCGCCGCTTCTGCCCGGCGAGTACGCTTTTGTCGGAGCAGACCTCGCGCGCATTGCAACGTTTCGCATCGGCGCGGCGTCGAACCCCTGAAACCCGAAAGAGGCTCTAAAACAAAAAGGAAAGATTCAATGACTTCTGCTCAAAAGCCCGCCCGTTCCGGTGTCAAAAAATTCTGGACGCCCGCGCGACTGACGCTCTCCTTCGTCGCGCTCTCACTCATCGCAATCGTCGGGGCGTCGAGTTGCAGCAATCATCCGGCTGAAGTTTCAAACTCGAACAGCTCTTACGCAAATACCAGAGGGCCAGCGACGAGCAGCAGGACCGCGCCGCCCGTTGCTCCGGCCTTCATTGCCGTGCCGGACGAGTTGCGCGAGACGGCTGTGCAAACTATCGAAGGCTCATCCTTCAAGCTCGCAGACCTTAACGGTAAGGTCGTTGTCGTAAATCTATGGGCGACGTGGTGCGGGCCGTGCCGCATAGAAACGCCTGAGCTGGTCAAGGTGAGCGATGATTATAAATCTAAGGGAGTCGAAGTGGTCGGATTGACTACCAGAGGAAATGACCCGGACGTTGAGAAGGTGAAAGATTTTGTGCGCGAACAGAACGTGCGTTACAGGACCATTTATGAGGACGGCACGCTGGCATCTTCGCTGGTCCAGCTAGTGCATGGGCGCGGCGCGATTCCGCAAAGCTGGGTCATCTCACGCGACGGGCGCATCCTCAAACACTTCATCGGCTTCAGCCCCACAGAGACTCCGCCCAAACTACGCGAGGCGATTGACCAAGCCCTGAATGATAAGACGGGAACTTAAAAGGAAGGCAAAAGGAAAAATTAAAAAGGCAAAAGTTCGGGGGAAGCCAATTTTTAATTAAATCGCTCAAGTTGAGTTTTTTAATTAAAGTGGTTTCCCCACACTTTTGCCTTTTACCTTTTTACTTTTGCCCTTCTTTTTCTCCCTCTTTCTTAAGCTCTTCGCCTTCGCGTTCTAATTCTTTATCTTGCAAGCCTTGCCCGACGCGTTCTTTGGCGCGGCCTTCGATGCGTTTCATTTCGGCTTCAACGCGGTCTTCAACCTCGTCTATGGGCGCTTGTTCGCCTGCTTCTTCCTGAGTCACAATTTTGTCTCTGTCGAGCGTTTCCGCCATGATGGCAGCCCTCCGTGAAATTTAGTTTGATTAAGTTTCAAGGCATGGTCTCACTACTCAAGGCGAGCGGTCAAACCTTTGCGCGTGGCCGACGCTCTATGCGATACTTGCCCTTGAGCGAAGCAGAAACACTGCCGCCCGAAGCAAGTCCCCCAAGACAACGCTGGCGGGCGTCGAAATTCCCAAATAACATTCGAGGTTGTTCCCCCATGTCTGACCAAATCAGTCTTTTCCTGCAAAGACACACGGACGAAATTGTGCGCATCTGGACGGAGAAAGTCACGGCGGACGAGCGCGTGCGCTCAGATGCGCGCTTGAGCTACGCGCAACTCAAAGACCATGTGCCGCACATCGTGCATGAGCTTGGCTACGCGCTGGCGAGTTTGAGCGTGGAAGACGCGGCGTGGATGGTTAAAGGGAAAGAGCATGGGCGGCAGAGATGGCAACAGGGCTATAAGCTGAAAGAAGTGATGAGAGAATTGATGCTCCTGCGCGAGACCATTCTCGAACATCTGGACAAATCCGAGAACGTGCTCAACCTGCATTCCGTCGAAGACCTCGCGCGCTCCTATCGCAGGATCAATCTCTTTCTGGACGAAGAGATTTACAAGACCATCGAAGGATACTTAGGGACGCTGCCGGATACGTCTCAAATGGTTGGCTCTCTTAATTAAGGCACATACTCCTCTTGAAATCAAAACGGGCCGGGAGTTTTCCCGACCCGTTTTCTAATTAGCATCACACCTACTTCAAACTAAAACTCGTAGCGTAATGCAAACTGCATGACGCGTCCCGCAGACCTGTTCTCGTTGAGAGACTTTTGTGTCTCTGTGAACTTGCCGAAATCCGAACTCGGCTTTGAGTTAAAGAGGAACGGGTCTTGAGGGATGCCGTTGCCCGAAATGTTCGCGCCTGAGAAGCGTTGCGTGTTGGTCACGTTATAGACTTCCCAACGGAACTGCAAGCGCTGTCTCTCGGAGATATGGAAGTTCTTATAGAGTCCCGAATCGAGCGAGATGTAGCCGGGCGCGCGGAAAACATTTCTATCGCCTACCTCACCGGCGCGCGGATCGCGGAAGCTCTGGAAGGCGAAGGTTGGATCACTGAAGAGGTTCGGCTCGCCGTTGACGTTGCCCGACGGCGAAGAGTCCACCGGACGAGTGCGAACCATGTTTGATTGAACGTTCCAGTTGGTCGCCCAACGGTCGGCCTCGAAGAAGGCGGAGGTCTGCCCGTCAATCGGCGCACCCGAATTCCAACGGAAGACTCCGGTCAGTTGCCAGTCGCCAAAGATGGCGTTGGAAATTCCCCTCATCCCGCCGCCGAACCTCTTGCCCTTTCCGAGGGGCAGGCCGATCAGCCAGTTGGCGTTGATGATGTGCCTCACGTCGAAATCGGAGCTGGCATAGCTCGCTTCGGGGGCTAGAGGGTTGAGGATGAACGCCGAGCCGTAGAGCGTGGAGTTTTGCAGGCCCGAAGCGTTATCGAGCGAGTGGCCGTAGGTGTAGTTGAAGTCAAAGCTGATGTCGTTGCGTAGTCTCTGCCGCAGGCTGAGCTGCGCAGAGTTGTAGTTAGACCTCGCAATCGTCGAGAAGACGGAGAGCGCAGCGTACTGCGGGTGGAAGAACAGGTTGTCGAACAGAGCTATCGGCCTGTCGTCCCACTGCGCCTGCTTGAAGGTGTAGTCGGTCGAGTTCAGACCGCCGACAGAAGGCTGGGCGATACGCATGTAAGCTCTCTGTGTTGCCGTCAACAGGGTCGGCACGCCGAGCACGTTGAAAGTTCCGGCGAGGCCGGGCAGGATGTGCTCGAAGAACGGCAAAGGCTGTATCTGCGAAATCGGAACTCCGGCGTAGCGAGCGTCAATGAGCTTGTTGATGCCCTCATACCATGTTTGTCCAGACGCAGGGTCTTTGATGTTATTGAGGTGCATGACATCGCGCGAGGCCAGCAATTTTCTGGCAAAGCGCCCGACGTAGCTCACCTCAAAAGACAACCCCTTGCCAATCTCACGACCGTAAGAGAGGTTGATGCTGTGATTGTAAGGCGTGGTCAACTTGTCATCGAGCGACCTTTCGATGCGCTGGTCCTCATCGGCTGGCGTCGTCAGAGGGAAGGTCAGATTGCTGGCGACGACAATGCCCTGCGCGGCCAATAGGCTTCGCACGTCCGCGTTGAACCCTGTAAAGAGCGGCCCAAGACGGTCACTGACGTTGAAGGTGTTGGCCGCAATCGAATTGTTAGAGTGGAAGCCAAGCGTCGAGTTAAGATCGAAGGAGACGGCGAGCTGGCTGCCAATACGGTCAAAGGTCATGCGATAGCCGCCGCGTATCACGCTTCGTCCGTCACGCCCGAGCAAACGCCCCAGAGTGCCGTTGAAATTTGGCGACCATGCGAAAGAAAGTGCAGGCGCAAAGTTGTTCCAGTCCTGCGAATAGTAGCCGGGACGTTTGTTGGCTTTGCCAGCAATGTCAACGGTGATCAGCGCGTTGTAAGGCACGCCGTTATTGGCGCTCGCAACTCGCTGGTCAAAGAAATCGCTGAGGCTGGTGGTCGGGGTCACCTGCACGCCGTTGACCTCATAGACAGGCGTTGAGGTGGACCAGCGCACGCCGTAATTGAGCGTGAAGTTTGGACGCATCCTCCAGCTATCCTGAAAGTAGGTCTCATACTCCTGAGTGGCGAATGTGCGCTGAATGCCCGTGCCTCCGGGCAGCAGATTGCCCGCCTTGTCGTAATTGATGTCCGTGTCGAATTGAGAGAAGCGGCCAATGACTGCGGTCAAGGCATCGCGCAGGTCCGTCGAAGAATCGTCGGAGACATTATCGAAGATCGGATCGCCCGCGCCGCTATCTGTAAAGAGCACGGCGTCGCCGGAGTTGTCGTAGTACGACGGGTTTGTAATTACGGAGTCGAAGGAAGACCCGAAAGAGAGGCGCGAGTTCTTAATCAAGCGGACATTCGCGCCTACCCCGAAAGTGTGATTGCCTCTCACGTAGGAGAGGTCGTCCACAAAGTTATGCACAGGTGTCACGCGGCTCAAGGTGCGCGAGAAATCCAGAGGCTGGTAGATGAAGCGGAAGTTAATCAGGTTAGACGTGGAATCGCCGCCTGAAGTGAAAGCCGCTCGCGTGAAACCATAATTGAAGCGGTTCACCATCTTGCTGGAGATGGTCCAGGTGTGGCCCAGAGCAAGTCCTCTCGGATGACTCCAGAACTGGGGCGCGGGAGAATCCGGGAAGCGGCGCACGCGCGCCACATTGTCGTTCTGATAGACGCCGCGCACAAAGAGAGTTTGACGGTCTGTCAGGTTGAAATCGAACTTCAGATGATAGACGTTGAGTTGCGCCGGACGGCTGGCATTGAAACGAAAGCCGCTCGTGTTGAGTCCGTCTCCCAGCGTTGTATCGTTGGCAGGATAGCGACGCGCCGCATCTGCCAGCACCTGGAGCGCAGCCGGATTCGTTCCCGGGTCAATGCCGTTGCCCGCCAGATACGCCGTGCTAATCTGCGCTCGCGTCAGGCAAATCACGCCGGAGGGTGTGCCCGCAGGACACGTCGGATCGCTGGACCCATCCGCGCTTCTGTATCGAACGATTCCCTGTCCAAGTGTGGGGAGCGGCACTTCCTGCACGACGCTCTCTTCGCTCGCCTCGCGCGTGCCTTCGTAGGTAAAGAAGAAGAAGGCGCGATTCTTTTTGACAGGCCCGCCGATGGAGCCGCCAAAGACGTTGCGCAGAAGTTTCGGACGTGGAACTCTTTCATCTCCGACCTGCGCCTGTCCCAGCACTACCGGAAGGTCTGTGGCAACAAAGCGTCCGGCCTTGTTGTTGAAAAAATCGTTGGCGGTGGTGACTGTGTTGCGATGATATTCATAGAGCGAGCCGTGAAACTCGTTCGTGCCGGAGCGCGTGATGAGCGAGACCTGTGCGCCCGAAGAGCGGCCCTGATCCGCGTTCGGGTTGGTCGTCGTCACGCGAAACTCCTGCAACGAATCCGGCGTGGTGCGCAGGACGCTCGCAAACGCTTCGTCAACGCCGCTCACCTGATCGCTCTGAACGTCTAAGCCGCTCTGCTGCTCGTTCACGTCAACGCCGTCGAGCGTGACGTTGGCCTGATCGCTGCGCGCTCCGTTGACATAGCCGTCGCGTGTGACGCCGGGTTGCAGAGAGAGGAGGCTGACGACGTTGCGCGCGTTCAAGGGCAGATTTTCGATGCGCTGCGCCTCGAAGGCAACGCCGATAGAAGCGTCTGTGGTATTGAGCGGAGCGTCAGTTCCGCCCGTCACGTTGACAGTCTCCGTGACCGCGCCGACTTCCAGCTTCACGTCTAAATCAAGCGGCGTATCAACGAGAGCTTGAACAGCTTCAACGGCAGTCTTCTTGAATCCGGCAGCTTCGGCTTCGAGGCGATAAGTGCCGGGAGGAACAGCAGTGAAGCTGAAGTTGCCGCTCTCAGTCGTCGTCTGCGTGCGTGAGAAACTTTTTTCGACATTTGAAAGCGTCACCGTAGCGCCGGGGACAGCCGCGCCTTTCGCATCCAGCACGGTTCCGCGCACTGATGACGTGCCCGTTTGCGCGAAGACACTGTGGGCACATAGCAGTAGAAAACCACACAGCAGAAACATGGCGTGGCTTCTGATGAAATTCTGTTTTCTCATTGACCCCTCCAGAGAATTGTTTAGGGGAAGCGGGCTTGAGAGAATGTTCAGGCGCTCTCGCGCCACCACTTCCCAAAGGTTTCCTTGCGTGCTCTTATCGCTTCGCGTTTTCATTGTGAGCCAGAGTTGAGCGCAGCCGACTGAGGAACAAAGAGCCGCGCTCCGTAGAGCCAAAACAGATTGGAGAAGATCGAAAACGGAAGCCTGATTGTTCTTAACTTTACCGAGCCGAAGCGGTTGCTCAAGAGCGTTGGAGTCTTGCCCATGCCAAGAGCAGACCTTTGATATTTGTTCGAGAGATTTGATGC
>JBAWGU010000310.1:0-3023 GCA_049593215.1 Pyrinomonadaceae bacterium | reverse complement strand
GATGCTCTGGTCAGCAGTCGCACTCAATCGCAAAACGCTAGAAAGCTTCCACCGCAAAACCCTCTGATTAAACGAATAGACACCGACCGGGTTCAGTTTGTTTCGCATCTATTCTTAATCTTTCGGAAAATAGTCGTCAGGCGTTGTCGTGCATGATGGGGAAAGAGCTATCTAATGTCCTGCGTCTTGAGCGCGATGATTGAAGCGATGATGAGGCCGAAGAACATGATGATGAGAATAATCGGGTCCAGCATTGAGCCTCCCCAGGGATGCAGGAAGTCAACGTAGTTGCTCAAATCTTTTGTGACTTTGACAGGCACGGGCACATCCGGCGCAGCCCCCGGCGTCGGCCTTTCGGGTTTCGTCAGAGAAGGATCACGCATGTAGTCGTTCATCTTCTTCTCGTAATTCTTGACAGCCTCGTCGGCGTCGTTCTTGAATCGCTCAACGTCTTTGCGCGCCTTCACAATATTCTTGTCGTTCAAGTCTTCGATGTGTTTATAAAGCCCGCGCCCCTGTGTCTCGCCCTTCGGGTTTGAGCCTTCTTCGCGCAGCGTGTCAACAGGCGCAAGCCGCTTGATCTCGTCGAAGGACCAAGTGGCAGGCATCACAGCGCCGACCGCGCGGGAAACGCCTGTCGGCACGCCGATGAGACCGGAGAAGAGAATCTGCGGAATCAGAATCAGCGGCACAAGGCTCGTCGCCATCTCCGAAGTTTTCACAACGGCAGAGACAAAGAGGCCGAGCGCAATGCCCACCATCCCCGTCAGAATCATCACGAACAGTTGCGGGATGCCCAGATAGCTGCCCGGAAACTTCATCAGCCCAACGAGGTCCAAAAATTTGAGCGAGCCGAAGAGCAGCAAGCACTGAAAGCCTACGATGAGAGAGAGCACGAAGAGTTTTGAGCAGACGTATGGAAAGATGCCGAGGTTGACCATGCGCTCGCGGTTATAGACTGCGCGCTCGCGTATGATTTCGCGCGCGGCGACGGACGTGCCGAACCAGATGGCGACAAGCGCAAGGATGAAGAACGGAAAATCGCGCGGCGCATCATGAGCGACGACGAGGTAGGTCATGAGGGCGATAATCGGAGCCTGCCCGAAGAGGATTAAGAGATTGAACCTGTCGCGCGACAAGACTTCGAGGTAGCGGCGCGCGAGTGTGGCCCACTGCCTGATCGCATCCGTGATGCTGCGCCTGCGCTTTGCGACGGAAGCGCTTTGAGCATCCGGGCGCACGCCTTCGAGCGGCTTGACTATGTTTTGCTTGTAAGTTTCGGTGCGTTGAAAACGCTGCTTCCACTCTTCCGCAACCTCGTCTGCAATCTGCTCTTTCTGACGCTTGTAAGCAAGCTTATGCTCTTTGGTCGCGGTGGGGGGCAGCCGCCCCATCTTTGCCACGCGCTCGTCAACAGGAGCTTCGAGCTTGTCGTAGAGGTCTTTGAAATTTTCCGCCTTGAGGTGCGCGAGCGCTTCCTGCGGCGTGCCGTAGAAGACGAGCTTGCCGCGCATCAGGACCACAATCTTATCAAAGAGACGCACGTTCTCCATCGCGTGCGTCGTTAAAATCACGGTGCGGCCTGACTCTGCAATTTGACGGAAGAGCCGCATGATTTTTTCTTCCGTCGCAGGGTCTAGGCCCGAAGTCGGCTCGTCTAAAAAGATAACGGAAGGCTTGGTGATGAGTTCGACGGCGATGGAGACGCGCTTGCGTTGCCCGCCTGAGAGTTGAGCGACAGGCACGTCGCGCCGCTCCGAAAGTCCCGTCACATCCAGAACCTCGCCTACAATCTGGTCAATCTCTTTCGCCGAAACGTCGCGCGAGAGACGCAGGCGCGCGACATAGTAGAGCGTTCGATAGACAGTCAACTCGCGGTGAATGATGTCGTCCTGCGGGACGTAGCCGATGGATTGTTTGAGCGAGTCGAGATGTTGATAAAGGTCCAGATTGTTGATGAGCACGTGGCCGCTCGTCGCGGGCCGCATCCCGTTCAAAGAGTCCATCAGGGTTGACTTGCCCGCGCCGGATGGTCCCAAAAGTCCGACGAACTCGTTTGGCTGAATCGTCAAATCAACATCGTCGAGCAGCTTGATCTTGCCGCCGCCCGAACGATTCGAAACGATCTTCGTGATGTCTATAGCGTCAATGCGAGTCTTGGCGCGCGTGTCAAAGACCGCGACGCCCTGAGCCGCGTCTGCCTGCAAGAGAAACGGGCCAACCTGAACGAGGTCGCTCATCTGAATCGAGCGGCGGCCCGTGATGCGCTCGCCGTTGACATAGACGCCGTTGGTCGAGCCGACATCTTCGATGAGAACTGTGCCGCCCGCCAGCACGACGCGCGCATGATGATTCGAGATGAGCAGCCCGTCGAGGTGGAGGTCGTTGTCAGCAGCGCGCCCGATGGTAAGCTGTTGCTTGCCGTCGAAGGGACGCTGCATCAGCAGTTCTCTCTGTTGAGAGATTGCGCCCTTCTCAGGTTTTGGTCCACCGGAATCTCTCTTCAAGACCATCGTGTGCAGGCCCGCGACTTCGGCGAGTCGGCCTTCGACGGGCAGCGCAGGCTTGACGACTTGCGGAATGCCTGCGCTGCTCACGGCGCGCTGACCTGCAAACTGCGCTCCGGCGGGCGCGGGATGCGCCGGGTCAACGAAGCGCAGGATAGGACCACCCATGCCAAGCTGTATCCGGTCTCCGTCATAGAGCGGGGTCGGCGTGGTGATGCGATGCTCGTTGACAAGCGTGCCGTTAAAGCTGGCCTGATCAATGATGACGTACTGGTTCTGACGACGCTCAATCTGCGCGTGGCGGCGCGAGACGACTGCTGTCGAAGCGTCAAGAACAATGTCCATCTCGGTGTCGCGCCCGAGCTTCGTGACATCTTTTTTGATGGTGATGCGTTCGAGCTTGCCCGTTGCTACGTTGACTAATTCGACCACGGGAGGCGGCGCAGTCGGAGTCGGTGCGGGACTTTGAAGCTGAGGCGCGGACGGTGGCACAGCTTTCTGAACAGGGGTCTGGGG
>JBAWGU010000309.1:0-8035 GCA_049593215.1 Pyrinomonadaceae bacterium | reverse complement strand
GGGCGGCATAGGTCTTGCCATTTATGCGACGGGCATTTCACCTTGCAGTAGATGCTTTGTGAAACTGTTCTAAGCAAGTCTTTTGAAATCAGCATCTCCCCTTGTCCACCCGACAGTTCTTCCCGATCCCCTTTGAACCTTTGTTGACAGAAACCGTCACTTAACGGATGCCGGATTTTGTCAATTAAGTCAAAGTGTAAACAGTCACCGAAACTGTCCTCGCCAACTTTGCTAACGAAACATGAGTATTTGCGCCCGATTTCCTCGATTTTCAGATAGTGGGACCAAGCGGCACGAAGTTTGTAAAGCGATGTCTCGGACTCTTCGCGCAAAGCGCGGCACGCAAGCCTGAGACGGCTGTCCCTACGGCGCGATTACTTTGAAAAAAAACCTGACCCTACTTTTAAGGAGCATCAAGAAAGAAATGCAGAACAAAGGCCAAAAAGGCTTCTCACTAATCGAGCTATTGATCGTCGTGGCGATCATCGGCATTATCGCCGCTATCGCTATCCCTAACCTCCTCGCTTCCCGTCGCGCAGCCAACGAAGCTTCAGCAGTCGGTGGCGTTCGCACTATCGCAAGTGCGCAGGCGGTTTTCCAATCAACCAACTCCACCGGCCTCTATGCCTCCAACCTCGGTTCGTTGGGTGGCGCGAACGGTCAGGTGGACGCACAGCTCGCCTCCGGCACCAAGAGCGGTTACGGCTATGTTGTGTTCGCTTCAGCAGCAACTCCGGCTCAGTTCATCGCTTCGAACAGACCGAGCGTAACGAGCGGCGTCACCAGAACGGGTGAGCGCGGTTTCGAGACAGATGAAAGCGGCGTTATCTACTCTGTCACCGGAACGACAGCGCAAGCCAGCGCGGTTCGCTCAGCGACGGGTACGGCCATCGGCAACTAAGCCTTCAACTCAATCGTGTAATGGACGTGCGGGAGCGCGGAGCGTGCTTGCTCTCTGCTCCCGCACTTCTTCTTCCAACAAGCTGACAAGTTCAATTTCCTCGTGCCTGAAACTTTTGAAGGATGGCGCGCACTTAAACTAATCTTTGCCCTTAAGGAGAGTTCTTCTACAATGCCACAGAAAAAAGATCAGCAAGGCTTCTCACTGATCGAGCTATTAATCGTCGTGGCGATTATCGGCATCATCGCCGCCATCGCCATTCCCAATCTTCTCGCTTCCCGCCGCGCCGCCAACGAAGCCTCGGCTATCGCTGGCACGCGTACACTTGTGACGGCGCAAATACAGTGGGACTATTCAAACATCAACTCGCTTTACGCCAACAACCTCTCAACTTTGCTCACCGCTAACTTGATTGACGCGCAGCTCGCTTCCGGCACCAAGAGCGGTTACGGCTATGTGACTTTTGCTACCACGACAACTGCGCCGGACCAGATGATTGTGTCGTCGAGGCCGAGCGTGACGAGTGGTGTAACGAGAACGGGTGAGCGCGGGTTTGAAGCTGATGAGACAGGCGTTATCTATGCCGTCACGGGAACGACAGCGCAAGCCAGCGCGGTTCGTTCAGCGACCGGCACGGCCATCGGCAACTAAAACTTTCACCTCAATCTTTTAACTGGAAGTGCGGGAGCGTGGAGCGTGCTTGCTCTCGTTCCCGTTTCTTGTTAAGAGCGTTTTTGCCACATCGTAGCGCGAGACTTCAAACATTATTCAAGTCGTGACCTACTCGACGGAGTTCGCTACTTTAGCGCGAGGAGATTAAGAACCCATGCCACAGAGAAAAAAAACTCAGGGCTTCTCACTAATCGAGCTATTGATTGTCGTGACGATCATCGGCATCATCGCCGCCATCGCTATCCCTAACCTCCTTGCTTCCCGCCGCGCCGCCAACGAAGCCTCAGCTATCTCAGGCATTCGTTCAATCTCAACCACACAGTTTTCTTATCAAGCCTCTGTCGGAGCCGGATTCTATGCCGCCTCTCTCAGCATTCTGGGTAACAACGGCTTTATTGATACGCAGCTCGCCACTGGCTCAAAGAGCGGCTACAGCTATACGACTGTCGCCAATTCCGTTGAGCCTGCGGCCTTCATCGCTTCGTGCAAGCCGACGGTTGACAGTGGAGTGACGCGCACAGGCGAGCGACAGTTTGAGACAGACCAGCCGGGCGTGGTTTACGCCAACCCCGGAACGACCGCGATGGCAAGCTCCGTGCGCTCCGCGACGGGCACGGCTATCGGCAACTAATTCCTCATCATAAAATTTTCGCCCCCTGCAACATTAGCATTAAGAGTTACGTTCTTTCCTCCACATGACGAGCATCAGCCCCTTTATTAGAAGAGTCGTGCGCCAGCCGCTCTGGCTCATCGCTCTGCTCTGGCCTGTGGCCCTGCTTGGGCCGTATGTGCCGGGGCTGCCCAGACCGGAGCCGAGCGGCCTCCCCTGGCGACAGGAAATTCTCATCGCCGTTATCTTAAGCGCAACTCTCGCTCTGCTTGTCCGTCGCGTCTGGTCCTGCAAAGACTTTGCGCTGAGCGTTGACAGAAGAGAGCTTTTGCTATGGCTTCCGGCAGTCCTCTTTACCTTATGGATTGGAGCTTCCGCGCGCTGGTCCGTGCAGACAGGCTCCGCGATTCACGCAGCGTTTGAATGGAGCGCGTACCTGCTCTTCTTCGCGCTGATGCGACAGATCGCCGCGAGTCCGAGACTTCTGCGCACGTCATTCTTTGCGCTCGGTGCGGTGGTCTTCGTGCTCTGCGCTTCGTGCATGGTGGGGTTCTGGGGTGCGCCAACTGACACTGACGTTTTTACAAAAACGCTCTTCCGTTTCTTTAGCGGCTTCAGCGAGCCAATGGCGATGACGATTCCGCTCTTCGCCGCGATAGCTCTCTCCGCGCGCAAGCTTCGCTGGTCCATACTGTGCGGCGCAGTCGCTCTGCTCGGATGGCTCGCCACACTTCAAACCGTCGAGCGCGCTCCCATCATCGGAGCAAGCGCCGGACTATTTTTGTTAATCATCTGCGCGACACTCTTTCGCAACTGCCGACCTCGCAGCTTCAAACGTGCGGGCGTGCTCTTAGCGACTTTCGTTCTCGCCACTACCTTGCAGATGCTTCCTTCCTACAAGATTCAGGGAAACACTTCGGCCTTCGCGCGTCTTCAATCAACCTCTGCCAAAGAACAGAACACGCGCGTGCGTCTGCTGTTCTGGAGCATCGGGCTTGAGATGTTCCACGCGCATCCGTTCACAGGCGTCGGCGCAAACAACTATGAGGTCGCATACGCGGAAGCTCGCGCAAGATTTTCCGCAGCGCACCCGGACAGCCCGCTTGTCGGGATGCACGAAGAACAACTCGTGCAACACGCGCACAACGAATACGTGCAGGTGCTGGCAGAGTTAGGCATCGTCGGTTTCCTGCTTCTGGCAAGCTTCGGTCTTGGATGCGCTCTGCTCTTCCGGCGCGTCCTACGCAACTCGAAGAGAGCGTTGCTGAGCGTCGGCGCAGGCGCGTCGCTGCTTGTCTTCGCGCTCAGCTCCGGCGCGAGTTCATTCTCGTTTAGATGGATGGCGAGCGGCCTGATCTTTTTCTTCTCTGCTGCAATTCTGACCAACGCGCACGCGCGCCTCTCCGGGCGTAAAGAAGTCACATTCTCTTTCTCGCCTGCCTTTGTTCGCGCCGTGCCGCTCTGCGCTCTCGCGCTCGCGTGTGCGTTCTTTTATAACGCTGGCGCGCGCGCAATGAACGTCATACATCACGGCACGGCTCAAGCGAGCGCGACGGCGAGAGAAGCTGATGAGCATTACCGCGAGGCGATTAGCTGGGGTCCGGATGATGCCGCCACGCATTTCAACTACGGCGTTTTTCTCTTCTACCAGAAACGAATGAGCGAAGCCGTCCCGCACCTGCGCTACGGAGTCGCGCGTGGCTTGAACGTTTCCGCCTGCTACGGCTATCTCGCCGCAGCACAGGTCGCCGCAGGACAGAAAGAGGAAGCTGAAAAAACTCTGGCCGACGCTCTCAAAGTCTATCCTCGCTCAATCTTCCTGCGCGTGCGCCACGCTTCCGCGCTCGCTGATTTAGGCAGGCAGGCGGAATCGGAACAGGAGTACGCGACGGCTCTTTCGCTTAATCCGGTATGGGCGCGCGGTTGGTGGAACCTGACCCGTGACGGAATTGATGCTGCCACAGAAGCAGCGCACAAAGATTTGGGAAACATCACCATGCCCGGCGACCTCTGGCCGCAGAACTGCCTCTTCGTCGTGCTCGCGGAAAACGACCTGCGTATGCCGCCGCCGCAGGAAACGAAACTCGAAAAGATTCTGCGCGCCAACGCTCGACAACTCAGCACAAGATAGCCACACAGGATTAAAGGGAAGAATGATTGTTGATTTGAAATCTCAAATTTCAGATTTTGAATTATAAGTTTTTGAATTTTAATTAATCTCTGCGCCTGCGGTCTCTTAAATTTTAATAACGTGTTTGAAGTACGAATAAATTTCAAGCAGCAAATCATGCGCGAAGGTTTTGCGCGCAACTGTTGGCCTCTCCTTGTGGTGGCAGCGGTTGGAATCGCTGCGCTGCTTCCGGCAATAATCTACGGCGTGCCCGTTGGCAGTGTTGCAGACCAGCCTCATCACTACCGTTTAGCGCTTCCCTTCTACGAGGCCGTTCGCGCAGGCGTCGTTTATCCGGGCTGGCTCGCTGAATCAACAGGCGGGTACGGCGATGTGAGTTTCAGATTTTATCCGCCCGCAACCTATTACCTGCTCGCGTTGACAAGAACGCTGGCAGGAAATTGGTATCACGGAAGTCTCATCGCTTTTGCGCTGCTCTCAATGACAGGCGGGTTGGGCGTATATACTTGGGCGCGTGCGTTTCTTCCCCCAAAACTTGCCGTCTGGGCTGGCGTGTTCTTCACGTTGATGCCTTATCACGTCAACGAGATTTATCAGGCGTTCATGCTTCCTGAATACGCGGGCTGCGCCGTGCTGCCTTTCGCCTTCGCCTTCGTCGAAAGAATTTGCAGAGCGGGGCGCACACGCCACATCGTCGGGCTGGCAATCGCCTACGCAGTTTTGATTCTGACTCATCTGCCGTTGACTGTGATCGGCTCGCTGGCACTGCTTGTCTATGCGCTGTTGCGTCTGGAGAAGATTAATCTCTGGCCGACGCTCTTGCGGCTCGCGCTGGGAGTGATGCTCGGCTTAGCCGCGAGCGCATTTTACTGGACCACACTGGTGGCGGAACTATCATGGATTGGCGCAAACAATGCGCATCCTGACCCCTGGTACGATTACCATTTCAATTTCCTCTTCTGGAAATCGGTCGAAGGCGCACCGAATTGGTGGGCCAATATTCTTGCCATCGCAACTTTCATCATGATTCTTCCGGCGCTGGCTATCTCTCGCCGCGCGCTGAAAGGCAGAATCAACAGAGGCGTGTTTGCCGTCATCCTGCTGACGCTCGTCTCCGTCTTTATGACGCTGCCCGTCAGCCTGCCTGTGTGGAAAGTCGTGCCGATGCTTAAGGAGGTGCAGTTCCCGTGGAGATGGTTAACTGTTACTTCAATGGCAGGCTCTGTCGCGCTCGCTGCAAGCATTCCCTACTGGGTAGAGAATGCTCGCAGTAAATATAGACCGCTCGCTCTAATTGCGGCGGGCAGCGTCCTCATCACGCTCACCTTCACACTGTCGCAACCGTTGCGCGATGCAAAATATTTCACTCACACGGAGTTTCAAGCGTTTCTGCAAACGATTCCGGGATCGGCTGCGCTCGCCTACTGGCTGCCTGTCTGGGCCAGCGATCAGCCGCGTAAAATGGACCATGAAGTTGAAGCGGCGAACAGGTCTTGCACGATAGAATCATGGCAACCCGAAGAGCGTTTATTCAACGTCGAAGCGGGCGCGCAGACGGAAGCGCGCGTGCGAACATTTTATTACCCACACTGGATCGCGCTCGCAAACGGCAGACAACTTGAGACTCGTCCAGCAGAAGACGGCGCGCTCCTCATCAAGCTTCCCGCTCAAGCAGTTTCCGTCAAGCTCAAATTCGAGGAGCCTGCGCGAACGCGCTACGCTGCCGCCTGTGCAGCGTTCGGCTGGACTTTAATCCTCGCTCTTTTTATCTTCAACCCGCGCATTCTGCGCCAGACTTAGAGTATGATTGAGACAGGCATTAGAGAGCAGTTGCAGTCTGAGACAAACAATCAAATAAGAGTGATGGCAACAAGTGCGGACGCCGATAGAACAGCAGCATCGTCGGGTGTAACTTCAACTGAAAAAAAGAGAGAAGCATCCGTGTGGAAACGCGTCGGCGCAATCGCGCGCAACGCCTTCCGCGAAGCCGTGCGCGACCGCGTGCTCTACAACCTTGTGCTCTTTGTCCTGCTCCTCACAGGCGGCGCAATCTTTTTAGGAGAACTGTCGGCGGGGCAGGAATCGAAAGTCATCGTTGATTTGGGTCTGAGCGCGATGCTGCTGTTCGGCGTCTTCATCTCTATCTTCGTCGGTGTCGGGCTGGTTTACAAAGAGATTGAGCGGCGCACGGTCTATGCCATCTTCGCAAAGCCTGTCGGGCGCGGCGAATTTCTTGTCGGCAAATATTTAGGCTTGTGCCTAACGCTGCTCGTCAACGTGCTGGTGATGGGGGCTGGTGTCTCCTTAGCTCTGATCTACGTCAACGGCGGCTGGAATCCACTCGCGCTCTCAATCTGGCCCGCAGTCATGCTCATCTATCTTGAGTTGATGATACTGACGGCAGTGGCCCTGCTCTTCTCTTCGTTCTCAACGCCCGCGCTCTCCGCCCTACTCACCTTCTTCGTCTTCATCATCGGACACTTCAGCGCGGACTTGAAAACCTTCGCGGCATCACTCGGAACAACAAGCGCGCGTCTCTTTTTCGCCGCGCTCTATTACCTGCTGCCGAACCTGACGAACTATAGTTTTATCACTCCGGCATCGCACGGGCAGATGCCGCAAGCGTCAACATTCGTTGCGGCTGCCGCTTACGCAGTCATCTACATCATCATTCTGCTTTCAGCGGCGACGCTCATCTTCAATCGCCGCAATTTCAAATGATGCAAGACACGTTGCAGACAGACAAAGAGATGGCGGCGCGCACGCGGCGGCAGACGCTCGCGCTTGCGCTCGTCATCCTGCTCGGCTTCGCTGGCTGCATCTCTCTGCTGCGTTGGATGGAGGCGCATCGCCCGCCTGTGGACGCAAGCGTCGAAGAGGAACGCCTCTACGTGAACGCGCAGACAGTCAAACGCATGAGTCTGGGCTTTAACGGTCTCGTCGCCGATTGGTACTGGATGCGCTCGCTGCAATACGTCGGGCGCAAGATGAATAACTTTGAGGGCCGCATACGTCTGGACGATCTCAGCCCTTTGAATCTGAAAATTCTCGCGCCGCTTCTCGACACCGCGACGACGCTCGATCCACAGTTCTTGTCCGTTTACCAGTATGGCGCGGTCGTGTTGCCCGCCGTTGATGAAGAGCAGGCCATCAAGCTCCTGAACAAAGGCATCAACGCGAACCCTTCCGCGTGGCGACTCTACCAGCATCTTGGATACATCTACTGGCAGCGAAAAGATTACCAGACGGCGAGCGCCATTTACGGCGCGGGCGCGAAGATACAAGGTGCGCCCTCGTGGATGGAAGTGATGAAAGCGCGCATGGCAGCAGAAGGCGGCAGCCGACAAACGGCGCGCGAAATCTACAAAGAGATGTACGAGCAATCCGACGACCCGCAGGTGCGCGAAGTCGCAACGCAGCGTTTGCTGCAACTCGATTCTTTTGATGAACGCGACGCTATCCACCGCGCGCTCGCAGATTACAACGCGCGCACGGGGCACTGCCCATCTTCATGGAGAGACGCAGGGCCGCTCCTGCGCGCCGCGCGTTTAAGAATTGACATACAGACGAGCGAGCCGCTCGACCCTGCCAACTTCCCTTACGTTCTAACTAAAGGCGGCTGCGACGTTGAACTCGACCCGAACACGACAATCCCGCGTAAATGAAAGGATGATAAAAATGTCCGTAGTCCGTTGTCCGTTGTCCGTTGTTTGTGATTGCT
>JBAWGU010000308.1:0-6750 GCA_049593215.1 Pyrinomonadaceae bacterium | reverse complement strand
CCGTTGCTGCGGCTCCTGCGGCGGGCGAGCGCGGCGAAGCAGCCGCTCCGGCGGAAGAGAAGACAGAGTTTGATGTCATCTTGCAGGCCGCAGGCGGCAACAAGATTAACGTCATCAAGGTCGTTCGCGAAGTCACTGCGCTTGGTCTGAAGGAAGCCAAAGACCTCGTTGAAGCCGCTCCGAAGGCCGTCAAAGAAGGCGTGTCCAAGGAAGAGGCCGAAACGGTTCGTCAGAAGTTGGCGGACGCAGGCGCGACAGTCGAAGTTAAGTAGGAATCAGGGGATAGGTGTTAGGGGTTGGGGATTGGTAAAAGCCTTTCTTTTACTATCCCCTGACCCCCAACCCCCAACTCCGTTTTGTGGGCTTGACACTTGAACCCTCGACGGGTAACTTAGGGGAGTATTGAGGCGCTGGCGTTACTCCCAAAAATTTGTCGAATACAGTTTAGCCGCTTCTCATTTTAAGCGGTCAGGGCATTGTGCGCTCTGACCGCGCTTTGGCGTCTCTAAAGATAGCTTTTCGGCGAGCAGCCGCCAGCCATCAGCAAGCTGGCGTTTGCGTCGCTGAAAACAAACTGATTCATCTGAAATTATTAAGCTGCTCGCTGAATGCTGACGGCTGACAGCTTTATAAGGTATCACCGATGTCTGCAAATCCGCTTCAAATAACGAACAGTGGTTTAGGTCGGCGCACGAGCCAGGCTCCTGAGCGCCATGATTTTTCCAAGATCGCCACGGCTGTGCGCATCCCGAATCTGATTGAGATTCAAAGAGAGTCTTACAACCGCTTCTTACAGATGGACCTCTTGCCCGAAGAGCGCGAGAACACAGGGCTTCAGGCTGTGTTTCGCTCAGTCTTCCCGATCTCGGATTTCCGCCAGACGGCGACGCTTGATTTTGTCGAGTATCAAATCGGCAACTGGCAGTGCAAGTGCGGCAGGCTCGAAGGTCTCAACTACCTGCGCTCGAACTGCAAAACTTGCGGCTCGACCATCAAGGTTGACCCGCTCACGCCGGGCGAGACTTTGTGCCACAACTGCGGCACGTTCAACGCCGTGCGTCCAACGCTTTGCGACAACTGCGGCGAGCCTGTGGGATTAAAGCACAAGCATGACCAGCAGGAATGTCAGGAGCGCGGCATGTCTTACAGCGTGCCTCTCAAGGTCAAGATTCGTCTCACCGTTTATGACAAGGATGCTGAGACGGGCGTTCAGTCAATCCGCGACATTAAAGAGGAAGAGGTCTTCTTCGGCGAGATACCTTTGATGACGGACAACGGCACGTTCATCATCAACGGCACGGAGCGCGTCATCGTCTCGCAGCTTCATCGCTCACCCGGCGTCTTCTTCAAACGCGGCGCGCTCTATGTCGCCAAAGTGATCCCGTATCGCGGCTCATGGGTCGAGTTTGAATACGACCAGAAGAATCTTCTTTACGTGAGAGTCGGCAAACGCAAGTTCCTTGCGACAATCTTCCTGCGCGCATTGGGCATCTGGCTCAATCAGGAATTTTCTTCCACCAACTTTCACACGGACGGGCAGTTGGAAGATGGCGTCAAGAACGCTTCGTTCAC
This sequence comes from Pyrinomonadaceae bacterium, assembly GCA_049593215.1. Classification (GTDB taxonomy): domain Bacteria; phylum Acidobacteriota; class Blastocatellia; order Pyrinomonadales; family Pyrinomonadaceae; genus JBAWGU01. The sequence continues at coordinate 5,178 of JBAWGU010000308.1, read as the reverse complement.
GGACGAAGACATCATGCGCTCTTTCTACACTTCGGATGAAATCCGTGTGCAGGACGGACGCCTCTTCATGCAAGTTTCTCCTGCGGGCGCGAGCAGTCTCGTCGGGATGAAGGTTGATTCTGATATTAAAGGACGCGGCGAGGCCATCGTGCGCGCGGGCAAGAAGATTACTAACTCCGCGCTCGAAGCGATGCGCAAAGCTCACACGCGCGAAGTCGAGATTGACACGCAGCAACTCGAAGGCGCGTACTCGCTCTCCGACATCGTTAGCACAGAGACGGGCGAAGTAGTCCTCGAAGCCAACAACGAGATTACGCCTGCCAAGCTGCAAGAGATTGCCGAAGCGGGAATCGAGAGCTTCTCTGTCTTCTTTCCTGAGCGCGACGATCTTGGGCCTGTGCTTTCACAGACTTTGAAAAAGGATGTCATCACGAAGCCTGTTGATGCGCTCCTCGAAATTTATCGCAAGATGCGCCCCGGCGACCCGCCGACGGTGCAAACCGCGTATCGTTTGCTCGAAGGCATGTTCTTCGACCCGCGCAAGTTTGATTTCTCGCGCGTCGGACGCCTTAAATTCAACATCAAGATGGGCAAGCCTGAGCGCGACCGTATTGACGACCCGCTTCTTTCGGCGCGCGACTTCGTTGATGTTGTCACTTACGTCCTGAAGATGCGCAAGAATCCTGCCGAGTACCAGCAGGACGACATTGACCATCTCGGCAATCGTCGCGTGCGCGCGGTCGGCGAGCTTCTCGAAAATCAGTTCCGCATCGGCCTGGAACGTATGGAGCGCGCGATTAAAGAGAAGATGTCCATACATCAGGAGATGCAGACGACGATGCCGCGCGATCTCATCAACGCCAAGCCTGTGACGGCTGCCGTGCGTGAGTTCTTCGGTTCGTCACAGTTGTCTCAATTTATGGACCAGACAAATCCGCTCTCTGAGATTACGCATAAGCGTCGTCTCTCTGCGCTTGGGCCGGGCGGTCTCTCGCGCGAGCGCGCAGGGTTTGAGGTCAGAGACGTTCACCCGACGCACTACGGGCGCATCTGCCCGATTGAGACGCCTGAAGGTCCGAACATCGGACTGATTTCTTCGCTCTCATGCTTTGCGCGCATCAACGAGTTTGGCTTCATCGAATCGCCGTATCGCAAAGTGATTGATGGCCGCGTCGTCGAATACGTGCGAATCATCAACGGCGGCGACACGAAGCTCAAGCCGGGCGATCACGTCCCGACGGAAGATGTTGAGAAGGCTAACAAGCGCGTTAGCGCAGATGGACGAAAGGCTGAGTCTGAGCCGTGGCCGTTCTACCAGACGGCTTGGGAAGAGGACAAGCACGTCATCGGTCAGGCCAACATCGAATTAGATGAGAACGGCTACATCGTCAACGACCGCAACGCGGCGCGCAAGGCTGGCGAGTTTATTCTTAGCTTGCGCAAAGACATCGCGTATGTTGACGTTTCGCCGAAGCAACTCGTCTCCGTCGCGGCCTCGCTCATTCCGTTCCTTGAGAACGACGACGCGAACCGCGCGCTGATGGGATCGAACATGCAGCGTCAATCGGTTCCGCTGCTACGCGCCGAAGCTCCGTATATCGGGACGGGCATGGAGAAGGTGACGGCGCAGGATTCGGGCGCGGTGGTGGTTGCGCGTCGTGACGGTGTGATTGATTACGTTGACTCAGAGCGCGTCATCATCAAAGCCGATCACAATGTTGACGGCACAATCTCGCGCGAAGTGACGGCGGACATCTACACGCTGATTAAGTTCAAACGCTCGAACCAGAACACGTGCATCAACCAGCGCCCGATTGTCCACGTCGGCGAGCGCGTCTCTAAGGGGCAGGTCGTCGCGGACGGTCCCTGCACGGACAGGGGCGAACTCGCACTGGGGCGCAACGTGCTTGTCGCGTTCATGCCCTGGCGCGGTTACAACTTTGAAGACGCGATTCTCGTGAGCGAGCGTCTCGTCAAAGACGATTACTACACTTCGATTCACATCGAAGAGTTAGAGATTGAAGCGCGAGATACAAAGCTTGGCCCTGAAGAAATCACGCGCGACATTCCAAACGTCGGCGAGAACATGCTGCGCGATTTGGACGAGAGCGGCATCATACGCATCGGCGCGCAGGTCAAGCCCGGCTCGATCCTCGTCGGCAAAGTGACGCCGAAAGGCGAGACGCAGTTGACGGCGGAAGAGAAACTGCTGCGTGCAATCTTCGGTGAGAAGGCCGGAGACGTGAAAGACGCTTCTTTGATGTGCCCGCCGGGCATTGACGGAACGGTCGTTGACGTTCAGGTCTTCACGCGCAAGGGGCAGGAGAAGGACCAGCGTTCACTGACCATCGAGCAGGAAGAAGAAGAACGCCTGCGCCGCGACCTTGAAGACGAGATACGCATCCTGCGCGAACAGCGCGACGCGCGCATCTATGAGCTTCTCGAAGGCCGCAAGCTCACTGCGGATTTAACTGTCAACAAAGAGGTCTTGATTCCGAAAGGCCAAACCATCACACGCGAGATGCTTGAAGGCATCGAGCCGAAAGCTCTACGCAAAGCGCAGCTCAGTTCGACGCGTGTTGATATACCTTCGGAGATTAAAGACTATGAAGACCGCACAGAACGGCAGATTAAAATTCTCTCGGACATCTACGAAGAGAAGATTGCCAAGCTGCGTCAGGGCGACGAGCTTGCACCCGGCGTGATTAAGATGGTCAAGGTCTTCATCGCCATGAAGCGCAAGCTTTCGGTCGGCGACAAGATGGCCGGACGCCACGGCAACAAGGGCGTCATCGCGCGCATCCTGCCGGAAGAAGATATGCCCTACCTGCCCGACGGCACGCCCGTTGAGATTGTCCTCAATCCTCTAGGCGTTCCTTCGCGCATGAACGTGGGCCAAATCTTAGAGACGCACTTGGGCTGGGCCGCACGCGTTCTCGGTATGCACTTCGCCACGCCGGTCTTTGACGGTGCAAGCGAAAAGGAGATTAAGATACGTCTGCTCGAAGCCGCCGGGAGATTAAAAGAACTCGGCCTGCCTGAGATCGTGAACGAATCCGGCAAGACGATTCTTTACGACGGGCTGTCGGGCGATCCGTTCGAGCAGAAGGTGACTGTGGGCTACATCTACATGCTGAAGCTCTCGCATCTTGTTGACGACAAGATTCACGCTCGCTCGATTGGTCCATACAGCTTAATTACGCAGCAGCCTCTGGGCGGCAAGGCGCAGTTCGGCGGACAACGCTTTGGAGAGATGGAGGTGTGGGCGTTGGAAGCCTACGGCGCGGCACACATCCTTCAGGAACTCTTGACGGCGAAGTCTGACGATGTGGCCGGACGCTCTAAGATTTACGAGGCCATCGTGAAAGGCGAAGCAGACTTCGATCCAGGTCTGCCGGAATCTTTCAACGTGCTCGTGCGCGAGCTTCAATCGCTCTGCCTCGATGTTGAGTTAATCAACAAAGACAGCAGCAACGGCGACGGAGCAGGCGACAGCAACGGCACAGGCGAAGCGATCATCATGAGCGGAGCAGCAGAATAGTTATTTGTCCGTAGTCCGTTGTCAGTTGTTTGCAGGTAATTCTTAGGAAGCTACTTGCCAAACACAAACAACGGACTACGGACTACGGACAACGGACGTTTTTCGGAGAAAAAGATGTTTCGATTCCAAGAACAAAAAACGCAACTAGCGCCGGATTTTGAAGCGATTCGTATCAGCCTCGCGTCACCGGAAAAGATCAAACAATGGTCGCACGGCGAAGTGACCAAGCCGGAGACGATCAATTACAGAACATTTAAACCGGAGCGCGACGGCCTTTTCTGCGCGCGTATCTTCGGGCCTGTCGCAGACTGGGAATGCCTGTGCGGAAAATATAAGCGCATGAAGCACAGGGGCGTGATCTGCGACAAGTGCGGAGTGGAAGTGACGCAGGCGAAAGTGCGCCGCGAGCGGCTGGGCCACATTGAGCTGGCCTCTCCCTGCTCGCACGTCTGGTTCTTCAAAGGCTTGCCCTCGCGCATAGGCCACTTGCTCGATATACCTTTGCGCGAACTCGAAAAGGTTCTCTACTTTGAATCCTACATCGTGCTGGACCCGGGCGATGCGCCGATTAAAGAGAAAGAGCTTTTGACGGATGAGCGTTATCGTGAACTGATGCGCGATCATCCGGGGCAGTTCGTAGCGAAGATGGGCGCGGAGGCGATTAAGGAGCTGCTCGCCAGCGTCAACATTGAAGAACTCTCTGTCGAGCTTCGCGCCAAGATGAAAGAGGAGACTTCGCAGCAGAAGAAGCTGAAGTACTCCAAGCGATTGAAGGTTGCGACTTCATTCCTCAAGTCAGGCAATCGCCCGGAGTGGATGATTCTGGACATCATCCCTGTCATTCCGCCGGAGCTTCGCCCGCTCGTGCCGCTCGACGGCGGACGCTTTGCGACTTCTGACTTAAACGATCTCTATCGTCGCGTCATCAATCGCAACAACCGCTTGAAGAAGCTGATGGAGCTGCGCGCTCCCGAAGTCATCGTGCGCAACGAGAAGCGCATGTTGCAGGAGGCCGTTGACGCGCTCTTTGACAACGGGCGCAGAGGCCGCGTGCTTCGCGGCGTCAACAATCGTCCGCTCAAATCTTTGTCGGGAACGCTCAAAGGCAAGCAGGGACGCTTCCGTCAAAATCTTTTAGGGAAGCGTGTTGATTATTCAGGCCGCTCGGTAATCGTCGTTGGTCCTGAGCTGAAACTGCATCAATGCGGTCTGCCGAAGAAGATGGCTCTGGAACTTTTCAAGCCGTTCATCTACAACCAGCTTGAGAAGCAGCAGCACGCCGCGACCATCAAGCAGGCGCGTGAGATGGTCGAGCGTCAGGAGCCTATCGTCTGGGACATCCTTGAAGAAGTGATTCGCGAGCATCCTGTTCTTCTCAACCGCGCTCCGACGCTTCACCGTCTCGGCATACAGGCGTTCGAGCCTGTGCTTGTCGAAGGCAAGGCGATCAAGATTCACCCGCTCGTCTGTACGGCCTTCAACGCCGACTTTGACGGCGACCAGATGGCTGTGCACATTCCGCTCTCGCCCGAAGCGCAGATCGAGGCGGCGGTTCTGATGTTGTCTTCAAACAACATCCTCTCGCCCGCCAATGGTCAGCCCATCGCCGTGCCCTCGCAGGACATCGTCCTGGGCTG
>JBAWGU010000307.1:0-3003 GCA_049593215.1 Pyrinomonadaceae bacterium | reverse complement strand
CGCAGGGAGCAAGCGCGAGAAGGTCTCTGCTGTCAGGCAGGCGAAAGGAGATTTCATAAACATCAACTGCAAGAGTGTGTGTCTCCTGCTGCGTTGATACTGTGGTTGCAATCTCCTGCTCCCGTTCGTCCGGCCCTGACCCGACGCGCAGGTCTGCGACGTTGAAGGTCATCTCCATGCGTTCGCTGCACGCGGGACACTGCGCGAAGCTGGTCAATTGTGGACCAAAAGTTTGCTCTCTGAGATTGAGCAGCCGCGCGTCGCGCTCGCCGACAGGGAGATGCGCTAAAGCAACGGGCGACGCTCCTGTTGCGGCAGAGAGCAACAGGAGCGCGCGCTCAAGCTGTGGCCGACTGAGTCCGCGCTCCCACGCTTCCAATAACTCAGGCGTTGATAAAGCTCGCATGGAGTTTTTATGTCGCGGGTTCTGTGAACGTCGGCTCGCTCGGCTCTGTCACCTCGTAGTCGCGCTCCCAGCCTTCGTTCTCCAACTTGATGTGCTGGATGGCGACGGCGTTGGCGTTAGCGTCAAGGTCCGGCATCGCTTGAAACTCTGAGACCCAGCAGCGATAGACTTTGTAGCTGATGGCGAGCTGGCCCGCTTCGTTGTAGACATCTATGATGATGTCTTTGCGAAAGTCTTTGAGAGAAACTTCCGCGCCGAGTCCTGAGCCGTAGTTCCAGACCTTGTTCGCCCACTTCTCAAACTCCGTGTCGTGTGTGACGCCGCGCTCAAGCGAGATGGCATCGTATTCCGTGCGGCCCGGAGACTTGCGGCTCGAAGAAGGATCGCCGCCTTCACGATGTTTGACGACTTCGGTTGAGCGTTTGAGCATTCCGCATTTGCTCACGCCCGCGACGTAGTTGCCATCCCACTTGATGCGAAATTTGAAATTCTTGTAAGGATCGAAACGCTGTGCGTTGACGGTAAATTGGGCCATGACTCTTCTCCTTTTAGACCTCTATCTGGCCTGCGAGTTGTTGAATCTTGATGATGACAAACTCTGCTGGCTTGAGCGGCGCGAATCCGACGAGGATGTTGACGATGCCGAGGTTGATGTCGTTCTGCGTCGTCGTTTCCTTGTCGCACTTCACCAGATAAGCGTCCTTCGGCGTCTTGCCTTGAAACGCTCCCTGACGGAAGAGATTGTGCATAAAGGCACCGACGTTTAAGCGTATCTGCGCCCAGAGCGGCTCGTCGTTCGGCTCAAAGACGACCCACTGCGTGCCTCTGTAAAGACTCTCTTCGAGATAGAGCGCGAGACGACGCACCGGAACGTACTTGTATTCGTCCGCGAGTTGATCTGCGCCGCGCAGCGTGCGTGCGCCCCAGACGACGCGACCGTTGATGGGAAACGAACGCAGGCAGTTGATGCCGAGCGGATTGAGTTGCCCGTTCTCAGCGTCGTTGAGGTTGACTTGCAGACCTTGAATGCCGTTGAGAGCCGCGTCCAGACCTGCCGGAGCTTTCCACACGCCGCGCTGCGAATCTGTGCGCGCCATCACTCCTGCGATGATGCCCGAAGGAGCGAACGTGTCCAGTTGGTTAGCGCGTTGCGGATCAGGTTCAACGACGCGCGGGAAATAGAGCGCGGCGTTGCGAGCCGAGGTGCCGGAGAGACCGAGCGTGCCGAGTCCTGTGATCGCGTTGGCGACAGCCGTGACAGGCGATGCGCCCCACGCGGCTGGCGGATCAACGATGAGCATTGCGCGACGCTTCTCGCAATAGGCCATCGCCGCTTGATAGACGCTGGCGGCGGTGTCTGAGCCGCGCGTCGGCGGCGGGATGCTAAGCAGATTAAAGAGGTCCGCTTTCGAGAGCGCGTAGATTCCCGTCTTACTATTTTCAACGCCAGTGAGTTCCGTCGCGCTGATGTCGCTGCCGTCAGAGCCTCCGACGGCGTTGACCGGAACGACTGTGAGCGGGCTGCCGCTGGCAGTCTCCTGCGGCCTGAACTCAGGCACATCATCATAGTTGCCCGAAGCATTTTTCGGCACGCGCACGAGCGATGAGCTTTGCTCAATCACGCGCGGCAAAAAGCGCGTCGAAGCGGGCTTCATCGAGACGCCTAAGAATTTCTCTGTCAAGACGACGGCGTTGCCGACCTTCTCCGTCACCGTCAGGTTGAAGAGGTCCGGGTCGAGCGGGGCCGAAGGGTTTGAAGGGTCTTTCGTGTTGTAGTCAACTGTCGCGCTCAGGTTTGCGCCCCACGCGCCCGCGCTCCCCGCGTCGAGCAGGACGAAATTGTCCGGACTCGCCTGGCCTGTGGGCAGAGAGATGCGCGCAGTGCTCGCCGTATTTGCGACGCGCACGATGATGGCCTGAGCGCCGCCGTTCTGGTAGAAGTCGCGCACGGCGTAGCTCATCATCGAGTCTACCCAGAGACCTCCGAACTGGCGCTCGAAATCGCCGAAGCTGTTGATGGTAGTAGGCTCATCCACTGGTCCACGCAGAGCGCGGCCAATGAAGGCTGTAATGGAAGTAGCGACCCCGGTGATCGTCCGTACACCGCTCGGAACCTCTTCGATGTACACGCCCGGATAGGTAGGTGCGATGGGCATTGACCTCTCCTTCCTTTCAAAGAGTGAAACGCGCCTGTTGCTTGTGGCCGCAAGCGACGTTGTGTCGGGATAAATTGCTCAGCAATCGAAGGTAAACGGATAACCTGAAGCGCAACCGTGGGACTAGAGCGGCACGGGGGAACTCGGTGACACGATTATCTTTGACTGAGTGATATGAGGCGACGGCATACCGTTCCTCTGTTTTCGACGTAAGGGCTACGGTGAAGCAACGAGCGCGAGAGAAATCTCGATACTGTAAAGTTGATGCAGGCGGAGATTATCTCTATTGAATTATGATGTCAACAGAAATTTTTTCTGGACCACAAAAATTATTTCGGGCGGTCAATTTGAAATAAACTTGTGGACCAATTTATTGCAGAACGAGATTTTGGACACATGGATTTTCAACCTTCGTCAACCTAAGCTCGATCAGGCAATATG
>JBAWGU010000306.1:0-6092 GCA_049593215.1 Pyrinomonadaceae bacterium | reverse complement strand
CTTTTCGTACAGTCTCGTGTAACGCTCGCGGCCAAGCGTGCGCACGTCGAAGAGTCGTTCGGCGACGGCGCGTGTGTGTTGCCGCGTCTTCGGGGCATCAGATAATAGACCGTTGATTGTTGACGCGGCTTTCGCATACTCCGCTTTGTTGAAATCCTGTACGAGCGCGCCGACATTTTCGCGCGCGATGAGCGTGTCGCAGTCGCCGACGCCCGCGTTGATGATAACGGGCAAGCCGCAGGCCAGATACTCCGCGACTTTGACAGGCGACGTGGCGAGCCGCGAAAGGCTCGGCTTGTAAAAAGCTATGCCAGCATCGCTCGCAGACAGGTACGACGGGACATCGGCAGGCGCAACCGCCCGCACGGAATATTTTTCGTCGGCAATGTTGCGCTCACGCATCAAGCGTTCGATCAACTCATGCGGCCCGCGCGTCAAACATAAGAAGTGAGCGTCGGGGCGCACCTTTAAAAGCGCGCAGAAGAAATCCGCCAACTCCTCTGTCGAATACCAGCCGCCGATTGAGCCGCTATAAACGACGACGAGTTTATCTTGCAACCTCAACTCTGCGCGCACGTCACGACGCGCAGCCTCGTCAAACTTGAAGCGCGTCAAATCCGCGCAGCAGGGGATAACTTCGTGCGCGACCGTGCGCCCGCGCAGGCCCGGCCAGTCGCGTATGATGGGCCAGATTCTCTCCGTCAGCGTGACCACGCCGTCTGCTGCCAGAAACGCGCGCCGCTCCATACGCTTTGTCAAACGATACGGAATATTTCCCTCACGCCAGTGCTCAGCATCAACATATTCTTCCGCCATCAACCCGCGCACGTCGAAGATCATCTTAACGCCGAATCTTCTTTTCAGAACAAGGGCCATCGTCGCAGGAATGTGGCTGCGCGCATGGACCAATTCAATCTTATTCCTCTTCATCAACCTTTGCGCGTAGCGCACACCCGCCACCACATCATAAAAGGTCGCTGGCACAGACGGCCTCTGATGATAGCGCAACCAGTGCCATTCGATTCCCTGCCCTGCTAATTCCTCGCGCAGCGCGTCACACTTCGCTCTTCCCTGAGGCTCGAACGCATTGCTTCGCTCAAAACTCAAGAGCGTAAAGCGCACGCCTTCCTGACTCAACTCGCGCAGGTACGGTATCACCTGACTCTGGCCCAGAGGCTCAAGCATTCCGTTGTACGAGATAAAGAGAGCACGCCTGCCTTCAAGCCTCATCCACTCACCTCTTGCGGCGCGTTGCCGAGATGCAGCTTGTCTTTGATGAGCCAGTTGAGCGTGCCTGCGAAGGCCGCAGCATCGAGCGTGGCGATGATGGGCATGAGCAGGAGCAGGCGCGCGAGGTTGCGCGTGAGTGTGGCCGGATATGAATGATGATTGCGCTGAATGGCTGTAGCGGCGCGGGCTGCGAGCATCAGCAGCCACAGCGCGAGCGTTACCAAAAGCCACCAGCGTCCAAACAAGAGCGCGGGCAGCGCAACAAGCGCGAGCAGCGCGTAGCGCGAGAAAATTGCAGACTGCCACTCGCGCCACAGCCCTGCGCGAATGTTGTGGCGCGAGTAGTTGGCGAAGCGTTTGAACGTGCGCCGGAAGTTCGGCTGAATGTTCCAACGCACCAGAGCGCGCGGCGCGTAGGCCACGCGAAATGTAATTTTCGCCACGCGCTCCATGAAGAGAATGTCTTCCGCCGAGCGCAAGTGTTCAGGGAAGCCGCCAGCCTTGCGCCAGATGTCGCGCCGCATCAGGGATGAACCGATGAAGCGCGGGCGCATCTGCTCTCCTTCAACTTCTACGGGCGACGGCACGTAAGCAATCGCCGCGCACTCTTTGAAGAAGCTATCCGTAATCGGCTCCCACGCCCCGTACACGACATCAACCGCAGGCTTGCGCTCTGCGCGTCGCGCGAGTTCTTCGAGCCAGTCGCGCTCCGGTTTCGTTCCCGCGTCTATAAAAGCAATCCACTCGTTTGCAGCATTCTCTGCTCCGACATTGCGCCCGCGCCCCGGAAGCGCCGCCCTCTCGCGTATCAAACGCACAGGCGCGTCGCGCTTCACGTAATCATCAATGATGGAAGGCGTCGCATCCGTTGAGCCGCCATCCGTGATGACGATTTCATCCGGCGCACGCGTTTGGCTGAGTAAGCCGTCCAGCAATTCGCGTATGGAATCTTCTTCATTGCGAACCGGAACGACGACGCTGATTTTCATGGTGGCTGGCAAAGTCGGAGCTTGCAGTTGAGAGAGCAAATGTCTGCTATTTTTTCTTGAAGAGGTAGTTAGGATTTTTGGCGACCACCTCGTACTTACCCCCTGCCTTGACCTCTTCGACCACGCGGCAAACTTCCCATGCAGACCCATCCGCAGAGTCGTCAAAGAGGATGAAGCCGCCGCGCTCCAGAAACTCGTCCGTGTGCTCAAAATCGCGCCGGGCAAAGTCGTAAGTATGATTGCCGTCTATGTAACAGAAGCTAATCGGGTCGCCGAGTTTGATCGGACGCCCGAACACGTCCACGGCTTCATCCCCGCGCCTCCAGGCGGCGAAGAAATCATCAGACAGCATCTCAATCGTATGCGGCAGATCATTGCGGCTATACATGCGAACATTGCGCATGTACGTCTCTCTCACAAACTCTTTATATTCGGCGTGCGTGATCGGCGAGCCTTCGATGAGAGTCCCGCTATGCGCGCCCTCAAACTCCCACTTGTCGCAGTTGATGAGCGGATTACGAACGCCGTGCTTCTCTTTGTAGTAAGTCAGAACATTTGTCGAAAGCCCGCAGTTGGAGCCAATCTCAATGATCGGGGCGGCGCTCGGAAGATGGCGAATCGCGTAGTCGAAACAGTAGAGGTTGCCGCGCTCAAGCATCCCTGCATTCGAATAGGTAACCCATTGGATGTAATCGTCAGTAATATCAATCGGAGGATGAAGATGAGTCTTAACCTTCCTCAACACCCTCCCGCCAAGCTCTTTCATAAGCTGCAAATCTCCTGCTCTGGTCCTCTAAAACTTTTGATAAAGCCGGTAGACAATCAAGCGGCCTAGCCGGAACTGCTCTTTGAGAGACGGCGAAGGCATCCCCAGAATGGCCGCTTCGTCAGGCTCTCAGGATGAGCGAGCAACGCACGCAGAAGCCACTGCGCGCCTTCCAGACTTTTTCCAGCCTCGCTCGCCGCGTAAGACTTGCGCAGGTAACGCGTCGCGCGACACCAGCGACGCTCGGAGCCTTGCAAACGGTTCTCATAAAATTCCGCGCTGCGCTCAAACTCCGCGATCTGGCGATGTCCTTCCGCGACGGTCTTGCTCACCTGATGCAGGCGATAGCCTGCGAACGGGAGCGGCACATGCTCGCAAACGTGCCCGTCGAGGAGCAAGCGCACGTAGAGATCGTGATCGAAATCGTAAGGCCAATTCTCGTCAAAGCCCGCTCCCATCAACTCACGCCGCCAGAAATGGCCCGGCTGCGGCGCATTGTAGGCCCATGAGAGACACTGCCCTGCCGAGCGCGGCACGACGGCTTGGACCAACTGCGTCGGATGGCCTTCGCCAAACATCACAGTGTCTCCGCACAGCCAATCGCACTCTGTGTGAGTTTGAAAATAATCTGCGACTGCATGAAAAGTTCCGGGCAAATAAACGTCGTCGCTGTTGAGAAACGCAAAGATGTCGCCCGTCGCTTTCTCAAGACCCTTGTTGATGGCATGAACCTGACCGCGATCTTTTTCGCTGACCCAATGGGCCAGATGCTTTTCGTAGCGGCGTATGATCTCAACGCTGCTGTCCGTGCTCCCGCCGTCAACGATGATGTATTCGAGCGGCTCGTATCTTTGATTAAGCACGGAGAGAATCGTCTCTTCAAGAAACTGCGCCTGATTAAAGGAAGGCGTGATGATGCTGATTTTTGGAAACATAAGAATGAAATGATGAATGCGGAATGATGAATGATGAATGAAAGACAGCTTGCTTTTTATTCATCACTCATCGTTCATCATTCATCATTTTCTCTACTCATTCGCACTCGACCGTATAAACGAGAGTGGTCTTGCCATTGGCCGGAACATTGAGTTTGAACTGCACGGTGTTGGCTCCGAGTCGTTCGCTCTCGACGCTGCTCTCCGTAATCTTCCATTGATTATCGTCATAGCGTTCGATGCCTTCGCGCACGAATGCCTCCATCGCTTTCGGCCCGCGATTGCTCAACACGATTTCGACTCTGGTGACAAGCTTATCCTGATTCTCATTATTCTTGTCGCGGTAGTTGACGACGCGGCGCTCAAGCACGCGGCGCGTGCCGAAGAGAGTGGCGGAGCGCCCCTGCGTGACGGCAAACTCCGCGTTCTGCGGCGTAAAGGAGATGCGGTCCTGCCCGACGATCTGCGAGAGCGCGCCCGTGCGTTGATAGATGGTGACGAGTCCGGCAACCATCGGCGACCCCGCAGTGTTTTTGGCAACGAGACGAACTTCAAGACCGCGCGGCAAGAGTATGAAGCCGCCGCGACCGAGCGTCTGCGCGTCGTGCGCGTTCTCAAAGATGTTGCGCTGCACGATTGCGAGCCGCGCGTGCTGGAAGGCCGGGAAACGGTTGACAGTCGAGTTGGCGTTAAGACTGATGTCGTTGCCAAGCGTGAAGCGATTGAACGCGCTCAGGCTGCTGACCTCCGCATTATTTACAGGGGGAGGCTCGTCAGATTCCGTATAGCTTGTGGCGTTGCTGACATTCATCTGCGCCTGTGCAGAGTATTCGGCGCGGTAACCGCTCGCGCCGTCAGGCAGCAGCGCAATCTCACCGGCGATGAGATCAATCGTGCCCGCCGCAAGGTCAACGCCCGTGAAGTTGTAAAGCGAAACCCATGAATCAAGCGTCGCCGCCGTCGGCGACTCGCCGTTTGCTATCGGCTCAATCACCAGCGCGTAGTCGCCCATCCATGAAATGTTAGGCGCAAGATAATCCACCTGCACGCGCTTGCGCGCAGTCGTCGCGCCCCTGCTTTGAATCAACAGATGCAACACAGGCGACCTCTCGTTGTTCACCTGCGCGCCGTCATAAGTCACGTCCTGTCGCACAACCTCCGCGTCTTCCGCAAGCACGCGCACGGTACGGATGTTCGCCTTGGGCATCAGGCTGCGCCATTCGACGGAGTTTAGCCCCGGCTGCAAGACGATTGTGCGCTCCTCAAGAAACTCGCCGATGCCCGCGCTATAAATCGTCAGGTGCGAGAGGTCGCCTTTGCCTGTTTGCGCGCGTGCCGCAGGCTGATAAGCCAGACAACAAATCAGGACTGCGACAAGAATGGAGTTTGTCTTTATCAATTTGGGTTTGCGCCTTTGCTTTGATAGTTGCTCTCGAACCAGTCAATAGTTTTCCGCAGGCCGTCTTCGAGTGAAGTCTCTGCGCGGAAACCGAATTTCTCTGCGGCGCGCGAGACATCCAACTGGCGGCGCGGCTGTCCGTCGGGCTTTGAAGTCTGCCACTTGATTTCGCCCTCAAATCCTGCCATGCGCGCAATCAGCAAGACCAAATCCTTGATGCTGATTTCGCGGCCTGAGCCGATGTTGACAGGCTCGCTCTCGTTATAAACCTGCGCGGCGCGCACAATGGCTTCCGCGCAATCTTCGACATAGAGAAACTCGCGCGAGACTTCGCCTGACCCCCATGCTTCGATGAACGGCGCATTCGCGCGACGCGCCTCGACGCACTTGCGAATCAGCGCGGGGATGACGTGCGAAGTTTCGAGATCGAAATTATCAAACGGGCCGAACAAATTCGCCGGAAGCACGAAGATGGAATTGAAGCCATACTGCTCTCTGTAGCTCTGCGACTGCACCAGCATCATCTTCTTCGCCAGCCCATACGGCGCGTTGGTCTCTTCCGGGTAGCCGTTCCACAAATCATCCTCTTTGAAAGGCACAGGCGTGAATTTCGGATAAGCGCAAACTGTTCCCGTCGCTAAAAATTTCTGCACACCACGCAGGCGCGACTGCTCGATGAGTTGCACGCCCATCATCAAGTTGTCGTAAAAGAAGCGGCCCGGGTTCTTCTGGTTATGACCGATGCCGCCGACAACCGCCGCGAGATGTACGAC
>JBAWGU010000305.1:0-11583 GCA_049593215.1 Pyrinomonadaceae bacterium | reverse complement strand
GCTTGAGCGATGAGTAGCAATGATGCCGAGCAAATCATCACGATCATCGTCGTACTCGCGCTGCTTGCGATGTTCCTGCTGCCGATGCTGCTCTTTTTCGTTTACGTTTTTTATCAGAACAGCAAACGGAAAAAGATACGCAGCAGAGTCTTGAGCGCAATGCAGCAACTCGGCGCAAGCCACGCGTCGCTTCCTGTGCGCTACAGTTCTGAGGAACGCTTCAAGGCTTGGTGGAAAATCTTTCCGTGGGAGGGCGCGGGACTGTTGTTTGTTGCGCCCGGCGTGATTCATTTTTTCGGCGAGAAGAATTCCGGTCAACGATTGGAGCTGCATTTGACGCCGGAAAATTCCAGAGTCAACTGGCTCGGCAAGTGTCCCTGGCCCAACGGAGCCGTCTCGTGGTTTGAGATTCAAACGCCAACCGAGAAGCATTATTTCAGCTCCGAGACAGGCCCGTTCATTTTCGGCTCGCACAACTCCACACGCGGCATCTATGATGAGCTGAATAGAAACCTCTTGCACGCATGACGCGTTGGCTCGGCGGCGCGCAACTATCTCATCATGGCATTAAGAAGCATGATCTCAAGAGAGAAAGCCATCAGGAATCGGAGAGCTTTCCTGCATCTGGCAATCACAGCCTGCGTGCTTCTCTCACTCGCGCGGTTTGCGCTCGCGCAGGAAGAGTCTCTGCCTGAGCTTGTGCGCCGCATCAAACCTTCCGCCGTGGCGATTGAGACTTTCAACAATCGCGGCGAGAGGCTGGCGCGCGGCAGTGGCTTCTTCATCTCACCAAATCGCGTCGTCACGAATCGCCACGTCATCGAAGGCGCGTACAAAGCAGACGTTCACCTGAGCAACGGGAACATTTATAACGTCAAAGGCGTGCTCGGCGTTGACGGCGAAGGCGACATCGCGCTCCTTGAAGTTGATGTGCCGCCTGCCGCTCCGGTCACACCGCTCACGGTCGTGCGCATCACGCCGCAGGAGGGCGAGAGCGTCGTCGTCATCGGCAACCCGTTCGGCCTCGAAGGAAGCGTCTCGAACGGCATCGTCTCAGCCGTGCGCGACATTCCAAACTTCGGGCGCATTATACAAATCACCGCGCCCATCTCGCCCGGCTCATCCGGCAGCCCCGTCGTCAACATGCAAGGACAGGTGATAGGCGTCGCCACGCTGCAACTGACAGACGGCCAGAGCCTCAACTTCGCCGTCCCTTCGGAACGCATCACGCAGCTTCAGGCAGGAGCAATCACACAGCTTGGCGATCTTGTCGCCTCGACAAAGAGAAACAAGCGCGCTGCGGCTGAGAAATTTTACATGCAGGGACTGGGCCAACTCTCGCGCGACGATTGGTCCAAGGCTCTTCCATATTTCGAGAAGGCTGTCGAAGCCGACCCTGATTATGCTGAAGCGTGGTATCAAACAGGCTACTGCAACGGGATGCTCGGAAGACATGCGGAAGCTCTCAAAGCCTCAAAGCAAGTGATACGCCTGCGGCCCGACTGGCCCGAATCATACGTCAATCTGGGCCACGCCTACGCGCATCTGGGGCAGTATCAGGAGTCTGCGGATTCTTACAAGCAGGCGCTTCGTCTTGATCCTTACAACGCAGATGTCTATTACGCTCTCGGCCTCACCTACGGCAAATGGAAGCGTGTTGATGAAGAGATTCAAGCCTACAAGCGCGCCATCAATCTAAAACCCGATCATGCGGGAGCTTACGAGCGGCTCGGTCAGGTTTATTTAAGCCGCGCGAAATACAAGGATGCTGTCGAGTCATACGAGCAATTAAAGTTAATCAGGCCCGGCGACGCGAAAGTATTTAACAATCTGGGCGAGGCATTGCTCAAGCTCAACAAGTTTGACGAAGGCATCGAAGCCTTAAAGCAGGCGCTTCGTCTCAAACCCGATTTCGCCACAGCCTACTACAATCTAGGCGTCGCCTACCTCTCACGCGGCGACCGCGATTCCGCACTCGCCCAATACAACATCCTCAAAACCATCAATCAAGACTGGGCAGACAAGCTCCTTGCCGTCATAGAACAATAAACAGTTTTCAGTTTTCAGTTTTCAGATGAAAGCGATTGAGTTGTTTCTAATCTGAGATTTCAAATCTCAAATTTCAGATTGGCTCAACCAACTGAAAACTGAAAACCGAAAACTGTAAACTCACTTCATCGCTTCGCTGACGAGCGTGGTGAGGGCATTGTCCTGTAGGCTTTTGTTGTTCTGAAGATTGCCGTGAAGGTCGCAGCCGAAGACTGCGTAGGTGATGGGGAGCGCGGTGTTAAAGAGCGAGTGGTCGCGGCGCGGGCCGTCTAGGTCTTCGGCGAGAAGCGAGCGGCGCGTGACGCGGCCATCGCCGGGAGAGTACATCACAAGGCGCAGCTCTTTGCTGCTCATGCGCCGTCCTTCGCTGGTGCGAAACGAGCGCGGCTCCGTGAGCGTGACCCAACGATTTGTTTTAGCGTCTTTGTAGATCACAGGCGCATCCAGAGTCTCTTCGCAATCGCCGCCGAAGGCAAAGAGCATGACGGGCGAGTCCGTGCCCTCCGTCACGTCCAGAGCTTCGTGAAAACGTTTGGCGCGGCGGAGCACGGCGGCAAAGTAGGCGTCTAAATCTTCGAGCTTGCCGCCCGTAAACGGCGCATCGTCTGCGCGCGTCCTGCCCTCTTTGAAACGCTGGCGATAATCTTCATTAGCGACAGGCGACCAGCCGTAGCGCATCCACACCGCAGGGTCGTAGAGGTCCAGCGTGACAGGCTTCAGGTTCTCGTCAAGAAAACGCGTGGACGAGGCGTGCGGCAAGAGTTGAAAGATGGAAGGCACGGACAGAACGTCTTCGCGCGAGAGTTTGTTGAAAAGATGTATGCGGCGGCGCAAGCCCTCTGTGATGGAATAGCCGTTGAGGATTGTCGAGAAGGCTTCCGCAGTGCCTTCGTTCGGCGTGCCGAACATGAGGATCTTGCTGATGTGTGTTGCGCCCGCCCAGGTCGGCTGAGGCTGTGAGCCTTCGGGCGGCAAATCCGCGTCACCGTAGCGCGCGGCGTAGCGCGCAATGAGTCCGCCCATCGAATGCGCGATGATGTTGAAGCGCAGGTCCGGCTGGCCCAGCTTCTCTTTCAGAATCACCATGCGGCGCACAAGGTCGCGCGCATTCTCTACGTTATCGCGCCGCCAGTCGTAAGGAAAAACATAAAAGGTGTCGCGGTCGCCGTCCGCGCTCGGATTGTTCCAATCGCCTTCCCTGTAGCCCGCGTAGTTCTGCATCGCTTCGAGCAGTTCTTTATAGACATAGACTTCAGGCGTGAGACGCGCGAAGCGTGCAATGTCAACAATCTTTCTGGCAACGAGGTGGTCGCGGTTGCTCTGTAAATCAGGCGAGACAGGCAGCGTCAGCCCGTCCGTTGATGAACGAAAAGCTGAAGGCCAAACAACCTCTCCGGTCTTCTCGTTCTCAAGCTGCGAGCCTAGAATGCCGGGAATGATAATCACCGGACGCTTGCCCTGACGCTTGCGCACCTCTGCGAAGATGCGCGAGAGATTCGGTGTGCGGCGCGGAGCAAGACAGCCGGACGAAAGAGAAGCAAAGATAATGAGCAGACATAAGAAGACGCGGGGATGCGTTGACGCGGGGACGCGGCGAAAAGCAGAAGACTGAGGATGTGTGACGGTCGAGCGTTGCCGCCGGGGGATTTTTCTTTTCTGCATTCTGCTTACGAGTCTTCCGCTTTCCGTTTTCTTCTTCGTGTCGCTTACGAGCGCGTCTCCGCGTCAGTTTCTTCCCAGCGACGATTGATGAGGCTGGCGACGAAGCCTGCGCCGAAGCCGTTATCTATATTGACCACTGTCACGTTAGAAGCGCAAGAGTTGAGCATCCCCAGCAGAGCCGTGATGCCGCCAAGCGATGCGCCGTAACCGACGCTTGTCGGAAGAGCAATGACGGGCACGGAGACGAGTCCGCCAACAACGGAAGGCAGCGCGCCTTCCATCCCTGCGGCGACGACAAGAACGCGCGCACTTTGCAGTAGAGCACGCTCTGCGAGTATGCGATGGATTCCGGCAACGCCCGCGTCCCAGACTCTTCTCACGCGATTGCCCATCGCCTCTGCCGTGAGCGCTGCCTCTTCCGCCGCAGGAATGTCGCTTGTGCCAGCCGTGATGACGGCAATCTCTCCCGTGCCCCGCTCTGTCCTGTCTCTCTGGACGCGTATCATGCGCGCTGTCTCATGCCATTCAGCATCCGTCACAACATTACGCACTTCGCCGAACGTCCCCGCGTCTGTGCGCGTGACCAGCACGTTGGGCGCGTGCCGGACCAGACGCTCGACGATGCCGACTATTTGCGCGCGCGTCTTCCCTTCACCGAACACCACTTCAGGAAAACCCTGACGAGCCGCGCGAGCGTGGTCCACGCGCGCATAGCCAATGTCTTCATACTGAAGATCGCGCATCAGGCGCGCAGCCTCGCGCGTCTCCATTTCGCCGCTACGGTGCGCGCGTAACAATTTTTCTATCGCCTGCAAATCCATGAACCGAATTCTACGTTATCCAACTCCCAAAGGTTTATGCACAGGCCATTCTAGCATTCAACGCAACGCCTCTCGAAATCCGCTCGCTTGCGCTGGTCAACAACGAAACGTAAGATGCTGAAATTAGTTTACAGTTTTCGGTTTTCAGTTTTCAGAAAAAGCAGGGAAGATGCTTCTCATTGAGAGTCGCATCCTGTTTTAACTGAAAACTGAAAACCGAAAACTCAAAACTGCTTTATGGAATTGACCGTCGCTATCACAGGAGCATCGGGTTCGATCTACGCGCTTCGCACGCTCAAGTATCTGGCGTCGAGCGGAGCGGTTGAGCGCATCAATCTGATTATGTCCGCGACATCGCAAACGGTGGCGCGCGTGGAACTCGGCGCAGACCTGCGTGATGCGGACGACAAGAGAATCAACGAGTGGGTCGGCCTCCCCGCCGATTCAAAGTTGATTCGCCTTCATCGTCTGGACAATCTCGCGGCGACGCCCGCATCAGGGTCGCACCTGCAAGCTGGCATGATCGTCGTTCCCTGTTCAATGGGCACGCTCGGCGCGATAGCAACAGGAGCGGGCACGAACCTGATTCATCGCGCGGCGGATGTGACGCTGAAGGAAGGCCGCAAGCTCGTGCTCGTTCCGCGCGAGACGCCTTACAACGCGATTCATCTTGAGAACATGCTGCGCCTCTCTCACGCAGGCGCGCGCATACTCCCTGCGAGTCCGGGCTTCTATCATCGCCCGCAAACTATCGAACAACTGGTTGACCATCTGGTCTTCCGTATCCTTGACCAGTTCGCCATCCCGCACTCGCAAGCGACAAGATGGACAGGCGAGAAAAGCAGTGATGAGTAATGAGTGATGAGTGAAAAGACAAAGAAGCTTTTACTCATCACTCATTACTCATCACTCATCACTTTCTTTCCCGGCTTTTGCTTTCTGCCTACAGCCTTCCGCCGCGTTTGGCGATTTGCAAAGCTGATTGATTAGAATAGCGGCTGATTTGTTTGATTTAGGAATGGCCTCGCCTTTGCTTTGTATGAGGTTGAGGAGGATTTACAGACAAAAGACTTGCCGGATTGTTAAGCCGGGAATCCTGTAAACGAAAAGTTTATGTTGACCGCGACCACAAAAAATATTCGCACGACGTTTGAGATGATTAAGATCGAGCACACGCTGTTTGCTCTGCCGTTCGCCTTTCTGGGAGCGGTGCTGGCGGCAAAGGGCTTGCCGACGTTGTGGCAGATAGTCTGGATTACGCTGGCGATGCTTGGCGCACGCTCGACCGCGATGGCCTTTAATCGCATCGCTGACAGAGAGTTTGACGCGCGCAACCCGCGAACAAAACAGAGGGCGATTCCTGCGGGCACGCTCTCCGTTGGTTTCGTGTGGGCGTTTAAGATTGTCTCGGCGACAATCTTCTTTATCGCCGCCGCGATGCTCAATCGCCTGACGCTCCTGCTTGCGCCCGTCGCGCTCTCTAGCGTGTTGCTCTACTCGTACACAAAACGCTGGACCTCATTTTCGCATCTGGTCCTCGGCTGGTGTCTGGCGATTGCGCCGACGGGAGCATGGATTGCCGTGCGCGGCTCGCTCGATAGTCCGGTGCCTTTTCTTCTCTCGCTCGTCGTGCTGCTCTGGACCGCAGGCTTCGACGTGCTCTACGCATGTCAGGATTTTGAGTTTGACAGGACGGCTGGCCTGCATTCGATTCCCGAAAAGATTGGCATCCATCGCGCGCTCTGGATTGCAAGGCTCTTTCACGCGCAAGCCTTCTCGACGCTCGTTGCGTTATACTTAATCACGCATCTCGGCCCGCTGGCCCTCGTCGGCGTCATCGCCACAGGTGCGCTGCTCATCTACCAGCACACGCTCGTGCGCGCAGACGATCTCAGCCGTTTGAATGCGGCGTTCTTTACGACGAATGCTTTTGTGAGCGTGATTCTGTTCGCCACTTTTGGCAGCGCGGTTTTGTTCAAACCTGGAGTTTGAGAAGAAGGGACAGAGCTTTATGAGCGTAACGCTCACGCCAACCGAACAACATATAAATGCTGTCGTGCTCCACTTCGGCACGATGCTGAAGAAATTGACCGATGAAGAGTTCTTTGAATTTTGTCAGCTCAATAAGGACTTACGTATCGAACTCACCAGCGCAGGAGACCTCATCGTCATGCCACCAACTGGAGGGAAAACCGGAATTAGAAATTTTGAATTGACAGGCAATTTCTGGCTTTGGGTGAAGAAAGATGGAACGGGACTTGGCTTTGATTCCTCTACCGTCTTCTCATTGCCCAATAGGGCTAAGAGGTCGCCTGACTTGGCTTGGGTGCGCAAAGAGAGATGGGATGCGCTGACAGACGCAGAGCGCGAGAAGTTTCCGCCGCTCTGTCCCGATTTTGTTATAGAGCTGCGCTCGCACACTGATTCGCTTGCCGTTCTGAAAAGTAAGATGGAAGAATATATTGAGAACGGAGCGCAACTCGGCTGGCTCATTGATCCGATGAAGAAGAAGGTTTACGTCTATCGTCCGCAGGCTTCTGTTGAGATACTGGATAATCCGCAAAGCGTTTCGGGCGAACCGTTGCTGAATGGTTTCGCGCTTGAGTTGGAAAAAATTTGGAGCTGAGGAAAGAACAGAATTTCGTATATGAATTTTTCACACGACCCGAAATTGAACGAGATACTTCTTAAAGTTGATGCTGGCAAGCGTCTCTCTTTTGAAGATGGTGTTGCTCTTTACCAGACGGATGATCTGGCCGCGCTCGCAAAGATGGCTGATGCTGTGCGGCGGGGTCTGCACGGGCGCACGACTTATTTCAACGTCAATCGCCATTTCAATCCGACGAATGTTTGCTACGCGGATTGCAAGTTCTGCAACTTCTATCGCACGCCGCGCGAGGCGGATGCCTACACGCACAACATTCAGGATTCGCTGAAGATTGCCGGTAAGGCCGTTGAAGAAGGCGCGACTGAGCTTCACATCGTCGGCGGTTTGAACACGAAACTTCCGTTCAGCTATTACACAGACCTGCTCTCGTCTCTCAAACGCGAACACCCGCAGCTTCACCTGAAAGCTTTCACGATGGTCGAGCTTGACCACTTCGCACATTTTTACAAGATGACGGACGAGGCTGTGATTGAGCGTTTGATTGAAGCGGGGATGGATTCGTGTCCGGGCGGCGGCGCGGAGATTTTTCGTGAGCCGACGCGCTCGATGATCTGCGCGCACAAGTGCGACGCCGAACGCTGGCTCTCTCTTTCAGGCAAAGTCCACGCGGCGGGCCTCAAGACCAACGCGACGATGCTCTACGGCCACATCGAATCCATTGAAGACCGCGTTGACCATCTCATACGCCTGCGCGAGCAACAGGACAGAAGCGGCGGCTTTCAATGTTTTATCCCGCTCGCCTTCTATCCTCCTGAAACACAACTCTCCCACTTGCCCGGCCCAAGCGGTGTTGATTCTCTTAAGACCATTGCCGTCTCGCGCTTGATGCTAGACAACTTCCAGCACATCAAAGCCTACTGGGTGATGCTCGGCAAACGTCTCGCGCAGGTCGCCTTGCACTACGGCGCAAACGATCTCGACGGCACTATCACAGAAGGCGGCGAGTTGACCGAGAGCTATTCGGTTGAAGCCGGAGGCGAAGTCAAGATGACCAAGCAGGAGATTATCGCGCTCATCGAAGATGCAGGCTTTGAAGCTGTTGAGCGCGATACGCTTTACAATAAAGTCGAGCAAGAAACAGTAATTACGTAGGCTTGTTTGATAACGATCATCTATCGAGATGCGACGCGAATACAGATTCGATTACAGCAAAGCGAAACCGAATCGCTTCGCAAGACAAACATTAACCAATTTATTGAACATGACTACTGCAACTGACACACGAACAATCACCGTTGCGCATTCGCCCGATTCGGACGATGCGTTTATGTTTTATGCTCTGGCGACGAATAAGCTCGACACGGGCGATCTGCATTTCACGCACGTTTTGAAAGATATTCAGACTTTGAATGAAGAGGCGCGGCGCGGAGTTTATGATGTGACGGCTGTCAGCTTTCATGCTTACGCTTATATCGCGGACAAGTATGCGCTGCTGCCGCACGGGGCTTCGATTGGCGATAAGTACGGGCCGATTGTCGTCTCGCGCGAGCAGGCCGTGGCGGAAGATTTGCCGAAGATGAAGGTTGCCGTGCCCGGAACTTTGACGAGCGCGTTTCTGGCTCTGCGTATTTACAATCCTGACTTTGAATACGAGGTTGTGCCTTTCGATCAGATTATCGGCGCGGTGCAGGAGGGCCGCTGCGATGCCGGACTATTGATTCACGAGGGCCAGCTTTTTTATCAGGCGATGGGATTGCACAAGGTGATAGATTTGGGCGAGTGGTGGCACGAGCGGACGGGCTTGCCTCTGCCGATGGGCGGCAATGCGATCAGGCGCGAGCTGGGGCCGGAGTTGATGCGTAAGGTCTCGCACTATCTGCACGAGAGCATCAGGTATTCGCTTGAGCATCGTGAGGACGCGCTTGAGTATGCGATGCAGTTTGCGCGCGACATGGAGCCTGCGCTGGCTGATCGTTTCGTCGCCATGTGGGTCAACGAGTTGACGCTCGATTACACGGAGCGCGGGCGCGAGGCCGTGCGCCGACTCCTTGAAGAAGGCTATGAGCGCGGCATCATCCCGAATCGCGTTGAAGTTGAGTTTGTCGGATAAGAATTAAAGTGTTGGAAAAAAGAGTTCGGTGACGCTTTTCCTCAAATGGTGGGGGAATAGCGTCACCGAATTTCTTTGTTCTTCACAAGCAGGCGACTGTTCTTAGCTCGCCGCTGCGAAATGGCTGGGGTGAGAGTGTAGAAAGTCTTCCGCTCCGAGTGCGCTTAATACCTTCTCCGCGCTAATGGAGGTCTGGCCGAGCATGTGCGCCAGATTCCAATCAACGCGAAACTCTCGCGCCAGTACAATAAGCGGTTTCCGTGTCGCAATAATGAGACGACAATTAATGGTGCGAGGAAATGGGTCGCCGACGGGGGTGTAACGTCCCGTCTCGAAGATGCGGCAGAGAACTCTTTGCGCCGCAGTTGACATCCGTTCGAGGTTCGTTAGATAAAGGGTGCCCCCGCCAGCAGTTGCAAGCAGACCCCTGCTCTGCGTGGCTGGGGTGAGCGCGACGCCGCCCGTTGCTCCGCCCAGAAGGAGCGATGTGCGGTCGCCGCGCTCGTCATCGGCCAGGCTGTTTCCGTCAAGTTCCTCCCACGCACTTGACACGTCCACCGTCCCATGCAGCAACGTGGCCGCTCGACGTTGCAGATGCGCTCGCGCGCCATAGAGGTTCACAGGAAGTTTGGACGCCGCCAGACGCCGACATGAGGAGCCGAATTTAAGAAGGTCTGTGCTCCAATCAGCTATCGTTTGTAGGTTGCTCGTGTTCATTACAGTTAGATCAAAGTAGAAATAATGATTGATAAGGTTACGGCGAAGCCCGGCATTTCAATTCCACCTTCGGCTGTCACCGACGCTTTCGGACAAGAAGTCACGCCCGGCATCTCTATGCCACCGCACTTCATGTAGGTTTGGTGGCCCGGCATTTCAATTCCACCATCATCATCAGCAAAGACTTGTGGCGCTCCCAGACTCGCCACCATAACCAGCAATAGAACCCCCAGCAGTTTCTTCATTCCGCGCATGTTCAATCCCCTCAATTTAATAGAAAGTTTTTAGTAAATCTCTTTAGCGAAGACTAACGATAGACGAGCACGCTTTCTTCGTATCTCTCCTTATCAATGGCTGTGCCAGAGCTTTGCACGCACGCGTAAACCTTGCAAAAGCCAATAAAAGCGGGCCTCTCAAGCAGACGTAGAGGCTCCCATCGCTCCGGCTCACCGACAGAAATTTTGCCATCCCGCCGCTTCAGGAGAGACCCTGCGGCAGGATTAAACCGATTATTTTTCTAGGGTTAGATAGGGCGACAGCTATTTTGCGTGGGGTGCAAATTTTTTTGCGTTGATGAGCGGCTTATGAATCTGATTCGTCTTCGCCATCGGCGAAACGTTCCGTCTCAGGATGCGCGATTTCAAAGCGGTGGAGCTTGTAGGTGAAGGTCTGGCGGCGCAGGCCGAGGAGTTCTGCGGCGCGCGTGACGTTGCCGTTGTGGCGCGCTAAGGCTTCGGAGAGAAGCTGGCGCTCGATGTCCTGCATAATCTCTTTGAACTGGATGGGCTTTGAGAAATCGAGTTTGAAGCGGACGGGCGACGCGCTGGCCCCTGCGCGCAGGATGTCCGGGGAGAGCGATTCGACGCCGACCGATTGGCCGTCCTCTGCGAAGACCACTATGCGCTCAATCTCGCTGCGAAGCTGGCGCACGTTGCCGGGCCAGTGGTAGCGCACGAGGTAGCTCATCGCTTCGGGCGTGATGCCTGCAAGATGGCGATTATTGCGCCTGCAAGTCTCTTCAAAATAGTAAGAGGCGAGCAGCGGGATGTCTTCGACGCGCTCACGAAGCGGCGGCACTTTGATCACGAAAGTGTTCAAGCGATAGAAGAGGTCTTCACGAAAGCGGCCTTCGCGCACATCCTGTTCGAGGTCGCGGTTGGTTGCGGCAATCACTCTCACGTTGACTTTGCGCGGCGATTCGCCAAGCGGCATGATCTCGCCGCCCTGTAAGAAGCGCAAAAGTTTCGGCTGCACTTCCGGTGAAAGATCGCCAATCTCGTCAAGAAAGAGCGTGCCGCCTTCTGCTGCGCGAATGATGCCCTGCTGGTCGTTGACCGCGCCTGTGAACGTGCCGCGCTTATGGCCGAAGAGCTGGCTCTCAACTAAATCGCGCGGCGCGGCGGTGCAGTTGAACGGCAGAAAAATCTTATCGCGTCGCGGACTCTCTTCGTGAAGCGCGCGCGCCATCACCTCTTTGCCAACTCCCGATTCGCCAAGCACGAGCACGGGCGCGTCCGAATCTTTGAGACGCTCCATGCGCGAGAGCACGTCTCTCATCGAAAAGCTGGTGGCGATGATGTTTGGGAAGAGGCCGGAGGCTGTCGGCAGAGCGAGCG